>JBJMEE010000001.1:0-16904 GCA_045809585.1 Nitrososphaera sp.
TGTGGTATACTACATTTTTGGCAACGGACTCCTATCAGCAATAGTAGGCGGCATAATTTGGCTAATGGCGCTTAAGGTGCTCTATAACATTGGATGGCTCAAAGCATTCATGATAGCAGTGATAGTGTGGATAGCTGCCACAGCTATAGGATTCTTACTACCCACAGTTCCAGTGCCAGTGTAGTTTTGCCCTAACAGAAAAGACCTAAAATGCGCAAAGCTATATCAAATGTGCGCCATGGAGGTCAGTCAAAGCGAAGGCTCAAGAGCAATTGAAGGCAAAGTGATCTGAGAATGTTTGGAAAGGCAAAGTGCAAGCTTTGCGGCGACGAGGTCCGACTTGCATTGAAGCATTTGAGGGACAAGCATGGGGAAATCTACCGCAAGGAAGTGGCAAGCAAGATAAAGATGTCATGCATTATGAAAAAGTACTTCCTTGATCACTGAAGCCTCTGTAAAGGTACAAACGGTGAGTATCAGTATATATAAAAATTTGTTCTCGCAAATTACATAGCCTGGCGAGCCTAAAATCTTTCAAGGCTGTCATGCTTGGAGCGGTATGTATATAATGCATCATTGCAAAAATTACATATAATTGGGCAATTCTGAAGCAGAAACTACTCACCGAGTTGCAGTACTTGACGAGGAGTTATGTCAGCCAAAAAAATGTGGCTTGGAATGTATCGTCTACTGCCCAGTAAACAAGACCGGTGGCGAATGCATTATCCAGCGACCTGATGATGGCAAAGCTGTCATATCCGAGGATCTATGCACTGGGTGTGGTATCTGTATCAGGAAGTGCCCTTTTGATGCCATAGTAATTGTCAACCTTGCAAAAGAGCTCTCTGAAGATAAAATCCATCAGTATGGCATTAATTCATTTAGGTTCTATCGCCTGCCGACGCCAAAGAAGGGTGCAGTTGTTGGCTTGGTTGGACGAAACGGCATGGGCAAGTCTACAATTGTCAACATTTTGTCGGGCAACTTGAAGCCCAACCTTGGGAGATATGATCAAGACATTTCTTGGGATGAGATTCTGAAATATTATCAAGGAACTGAAATGAAATCCCATTTTGAAAAAATAGCAAATGGTACGATGCGCGCTTCAATCAAGCCGCAACTCGTCTATCTCATACAAAAGGCATTCAAAGGGACTCCAAAGGAACTGTTAAAGAGATATGATGAGCGCAAAGTGGCTGACAAGCTAGTATCGCAACTTGGCCTGCAGAACATTTTAGATCGCGACCTCGCACAGCTAAGCGGTGGCGAGCTTCAGAGACTCGCAGTGGCTATAGCTGCCGCAAAAGATGCTGAATATTATTTCTTTGACGAGCCGTCATCGTACAACGATGTCTACCAGCGGCTTACAGTTGCCAAGGTGATAAGGGAGTTGGCGGAGCAGGGCAAGAACGTGATGGTTGTAGAGCACGATATGACACTTCTTGATTACCTGTCAGACTATATTCATATCATTTACGGTGAGCCAGGAGCATATGGCATCGTTTCTGGCATGCAGAGCACAAAAGTGGGCATCAACAATTTCCTTGAAGGCTTTTTGCCTGCTGAAAACATCCGCTTTCGAGACAAAGCATTCAGATTTGACATTACTTCATCAAACGAAGATGTCCTAATGGATGTCTCTATTGCCAGCTATTGCGACTTGACCAAGTCATTTCCGTCATTTAAACTCAATGTGGCGGCGGGCAAGATAAGAAGAGGTGAGATACTTGGAATCATTGGTGCCAATGCACTTGGCAAGACTACTTTTATGCGCATGTTGGCAGGCGTAGACAGGCCTGATTCGGGCAAAATAGATGTCGGCGCCACTATCTCCTACAAGCCGCAGTACCTGAACCAAGAGTACGATGGTGACGTACGATCACTATTGTATATGGCATATCTGAACCCAATTGAAGGATCATCTGTAGAACAGCAGATCATTATTCCAATGGGTGTAAAGAAACTCTATGAAAAGAGTGTCAGAAACCTAAGCGGTGGCGAGCTTCAAAAGATCGCAGTCGCAGCGTCACTGTTGCGCCAAGCAGATATTTACGCGCTGGACGAGCCGTCTGCATTTCTTGACGCAGAAGACAGGATAGCAGTGGCTAAGTTCCTCCAACGCTTTGTAAGAGCTCAGGGTAAATCAGCAATTATTATTGACCATGATGTACAGCTGATCGATCTGGTGGCAGATAGCTTAGTAATATTTGAAGGACGTCCTGGTCTTGAAGGCTCTGCGACTGCGCCCATTAAAAAAGAGGAGGGTATGAACCGCTTTCTGAAGGCACTTTCAATTACATACAGGCGTGACGAAACAACTGGTAGGCCGCGCGTCAACAAAGAGGGCGGCAGGCTAGACCGTGAACAGAAGGAATCTGGCAACTATTACTACCTGAAGAATTAGTAAATGCCCCATATGCTGAAAAATATGCTATCAAGCATTCTGTCATCAGACGAAGTCACACACGTATATTCTGCATTTGATCAGATAGGTGACATCGTAATCATCAAGATACCTGATGACCTGCTGCCAAAAAAGAAGCTTATAGCTGACATGATCCTTGCTCATGTTAAGACTGCCAAGGTGGTTTTTGCCCAAGTCTCGCCTGTGAAAGGAGATTATCGTGTCCGTGACTTGGAGTTTGTTGCAGGCGAGAACAGGACAATTACAGAGTATAAGGAGCATGGCTGTAGATTTAGAGTAGACGTTGCCAAAACATATTTTTCACCCCGGCTCTCAACGGAAAGGCTCAGGATTGCAAACATGGTGGGTGAAGGCGAAACCATAGTCAACATGTTCGCAGGCGTGGGCACCTATTCGATTCTGATGGCAAGAATGAACAAGACGTGTAAAGTCTATAGCATTGACTCTAACGCCGTTGCTGCAGAATTGTGCGAGGCAAATGCTAAGTTGAACAAGGTACAGGACCGGGTTGTTTCAATTCATGGCGATGCTGCTAAAGTAATCAAAGATCAACTTGCGGGTCAGGCCAACAGAGTGCTTATGCCCCTCCCTGAGAGAGCAAAAGAGTTCGTTGATTCTGCAGTGCTTGCGATCAAGAAAAAAGGTGTTGTGCATTATTTCATTCATGTCAGGGCCGACAACAAAAAGACCGGCCAGGAGCTGGGGTTACAGGACGCGCACAACGCTTTTGTAAAATACAACCATATTGTGCAGCAGGTTAGAGTGGTGAGAGGAGTAGGCCCAAGGATCTACCAGATAGTGGCCGATATTTCAGTGAAAACTAGCCCTGCTTTTCCTCTTCCCTTGGTGCTGTAAGCATTGTATATCCTATCCATCCAAGCACCGTCAGAAGGATTGCTACTGCAACTAAGGCGGTAAACTGCAGCATCAACATACCCCATTCTGTTCCAAATAGGAAATAGGTGTAAACGATAAACACTCCAATAGAAAGAAAAAGAAGGACAGCACCAGCTCCTCTGCTTCCCTTCCTTTTAACATTCATAGCGGAAAGGCATTTGCAGCGTCTTAATAATTCTTTAGCTCAGCTCTAGCGCCATAAGGTAGGCATCCTCCCCGTCCCTGTAATAAGATCGCAACCTGGATTTTATCTCAAAACGCAATTTCTGATACATCTTGATTGCGCTTGTATTGCTGATCCTTACCTCTAGATATATCTCGTCAGCTTTTCTGTACATCACGCCGTTAATTCCTTCAACCATTAGTGCCTTGCCAATGCTCTTGCCTCTGTGCTCTTCTAACACTGCAACAGAAACCACATGGCCCTTCTTTACAAAGCCCAGTTTGCGAAAGTTCGAAAACCCAAACTCGATCTTGCACATGATGTAGCCGACTATTTTACCATTCAGCTCTGCAACGATGAACGCCTCTGGAAGCTCCCGCAGAATCGATTCAAAAAAGTAGTCTGAATAGTGCTCTGGCAGAGCGGCGATGTTAATATCTATTACCGCTTGGAGATCACTCCCTTCGCAGCGGCGTATGACATAGTCGCCCACTTTTCGCAGAGCCGTTTGCAAAGTAACAACTACACAGCAGAAACACACTATTTAATCTTACATGCTCTCGGCAGAATAACAATATTTTAATTGGATTACCTCAAAAGAAATCTCCAGTGGCTACTACTTTCCTGAACAGCGATTATTCCCGTGTAGTTCCAATAGTTTCATCACTCTTTACATTAAAAGACACGCAGCTGAATGTCAGGGAGGACTACATTGAGTTCCTGGTAGCCGATACCGACATCAAGGATAAATTCCCGATCTTGCTCAAACAGCTGAGCAAAATCGGCATGGTCCCCACTGCCAGAAGACAGAAATATTTTCCAAGACTTATGCCTGCCTTGTCATCCACAATAAGACTCCAAATAGAGGATGGAATAGTTATCTCCGTATTCAAGGTTCCAAAACAAAAGGTTAGAGCCAAAAGAAAATTGCCTTTGCATCTCATATTCTTTGCAATTGCCATCACATTTGTTTTCTACGATGGCCTTATGCGCTCAGGCAGTATATTTGCAAAGGCCCATGTAAGTGATCCTGTCCTGCTTGCAGGAGCTTACACGATGTCGCTCATGGGCATACTGGGTATACATGAGCTTGGACACATGATAGCTCTTAAGCATTATAATATCAAGGCATCGTGGCCATACTTTATACCTGGTGTTCCAGGCTTTATACCGACATTTGGCGCCTTGATAACCCAACAGAGCAATATGCCCAATAGAAATGTCATGTTTGACGTAGGTATTGCTGGACCAATTGCAGGGTTAATAATTACAATAATTGTGTCGATCTATGGCTCTGCTATATCTACCCTCATACCTCTAGAGGACTACCAGAGGCTATCTGATGAAGACATGCTATTTTCATTCGATACTGGCCTGCTCATGATCGCCACACTCCATATGACCGACAAGGTGGTGGATAACATGGTTCTAGTAATGTCACCTCTTCTTTTTGCTGCCTGGATAGGATTTGCACTTACGGCCATCAACCTAGTCCCTGCTTGGCAGCTTGACGGCGGGCATCTTGCTCGTGCTATGTTTGGAGAGCGTTGGCACAGAATTATAACCTATGCAGGCATAGGAGCACTGTTCCTGATGAGATTTTGGCCGATGGCAATATTAGTCCTGATACTTAGCCAGAGGATTCCTAGTAACGTTCCCTTAGATGATGTCACACCCCTGTCTCAAAAACGCAAAACGCTCTTTTTCATAGCCATCGGCCTCGTCATAGTGATTGCACCGATCCCAAGCTCTATCCTGCCTTGGGCTTGAGCAGGGTTATGTCCGCGTTTGATAAGACGAGCGTCTTGAAGTTCTTGCCATGCTTTTCTTGCAATTTTTGTAAGATGTCCTTTGTGCCAGAGTAGGTGGTAAAGCCAAGTTTTGTCTTGGAGTAATAATGGGGCAAGGTAGAGATAAGCCCCATATCATATTTCAGCCGCAGCTCTTCAATGAACAGCAAATGTTCAAGGCCATTGATATAGGGGCTCAGTTGCAGCTGCTCCTGCTTGAGCCGGCCCTCTATGAACATCTGCAGTGCTCCGCCCCCAATTCCTTCGCGGGTTTCTGCAAGCAGTATTGCTGTGCCGCCCTCCTTGACAATATGGACAGAGTTCCAAAGCGAGTTGAGCGCGCTGGCAAGCGTAGAATGTGTGCTGGCTTCATCGCTTGCACTTATTATGGCACATTTGGCCGGCTCAGTCTCAACGGCTGAGATTGAATGAAGCTGCGCAATTGCCTTGTCAAACGCTTCGTTGATGCTTCCGATATGGATTCCCACCACATTGTCACCATTAGCCACCAGCTCAACAGATGCGGCTGGTATGCTCTCAACTGCAGAAGTGGCGACCTTGAGAGGATCTCCTTCAACTCCTGGTGTCGGCCTGTTGTCCTTTCTTGCCTTGAACGCTTCTGCCATTCTGTCTGCAAACAAGTTACGCAGTAGAGTAGTCGGCGCACCTGCAAATCCAAACAGCGGATCGTATGCAACACTTGAAACAATGATAGTGTTCTGGAACTTGGCCATTCGCTCACTAAGTGACTGGTAGCCTATGCGATTGATTGAGATCGTCTCGATGCCATTCAAGTTGGAGCGCAGCGTGCTTGCGATCTTGTGTGGAACATCGATTGTAAAGCTGAGCCCTCTTGTGCCGGCTTCCTCTGCAAGCATCATTATAATCTTGGCCGCAGCCTTTGAGCCAGACAACCCCAGAAATAACATTTTATCAGTTAGGGCCACGCCCGATGTCAATGCTGTCTTGATGTCTTGTTCTTGTTCCTGTGGCACCTGAAACGTGGAAGAGATGTGGTTTGCTAAGTTTTCAAACTTGATGTCGAGCACCACATCAGTGGTACCGTACCTTAGCCAAATCTCCGGCATAGAGTCTTCCCTGTGTTATGAAGGGTTAAAATAAATCCTTTCTTAAATGTACGATGTGCCAACACCGCCTAAGGACTTTATATTTGAGTTTGCTTCATTTCTGCTCAAGAGTAACTCTCTGAGGTTTGGGGTGTTTACTCTTGCAAGTGGCAAACAGAGCGCTTACTACATTGACCTGCGGATGCTGCCCAGCTTTCCGGGATACTTCCGGCTGGGTATAAGTGCATTGAAAAACATATTGATAGAAAAGGTAGGTCGGTTTGATACCCTTGCCTCGGTGCCCACCTCTGGGCTTGTATTTGGCTCTGCCCTGGCCTACGAAATGAATAAGCCCTTCATTTATGCCAGAAAAGATCTTAAAGCCTATGGCACCCACAAAATGATTGAAGGCTTCTTAGAGCCGGGTTCAAAGGTTATCATTGTAGACGATGTTGCAACCACCGGTACTTCTATTATCAGCGCGGTAGACATAATGCGGGCTAACGGCGGTATCGTGGAAGACGCGGTGGCACTTGTGGACCGGCATGAGGGTGCAGAAGACAAATTGAAAAAGATGGGAGTAAGACTGAGCGCGGTGACCGGCATCAACGACATTGTAAACACCCTATATGAGGCAGGCTTAATAGACGAAAATGCACTGGAGTCAGTACTGAAACAAATGGTTACACTGGGAGAGTACGAAATAGACTAATTAACCCTCATAGATCATTAGATTCTTCTCTTCTAAGAGCGTGTGTAGATTGTGCACGGCGCGGTATACTTCACTTTCTTTCTTGGCGCCTGTGCACACCAGCTTGCCGGATGCAAACAGCAGTATGACCGTCTTGGGATCCAGCATCCTGTGAATAAGACCTGGGAATTGCTCGGGTTCATACATACTACGCGGTAGCACTCTTGCGGCAAGCTCTAGATGGATCTTGCCACCCAGGCTCGCCGATGCCACTATATTTTGGATCTCAATCTGAGGCTCATGCTCAAGTGGTATTCCCCCCTTTTTAAGCTTCAAGACAACGCTCTTGACCGCCTGAATTGCCATCTTTTCTGACTTGGCACCTGTACAGACCATCTTGCCAGAGCTAAATATCAAAGTCGCAGTCTTGGGTGATCTGAGCCTAAAAACCAAGCCGGGGAACTGATCAGGATGATACTCCACATCTGGAAATATCTGAGTAATGAGGTTGAGGTTGACAGTCTGGTTCACTGTAGCAGAAGCTACTACGTTCTCGATGCTCACAATTGGCTTGGTCTGCGGCATATGCGCCTTTATAAAGGCGCTATATATATACCTGCTTGCTACAATTTTCAGTAAAAATGACTTATCAAGAATATGAATGCAATTTGTGAAATTTTAGCTCTAAAGAAGTGCAAGTTTCCTATCTGATGGTATCTATTCACCGATTATCTTTACCAGTACCCTTTTTTGTCGTTGGCCGTCAAACTCCCCATAGAATATCTGCTCCCACGGCCCAAAATCAAGCTTGCCATTTGTTATCGCTGCTACTATCTCGCGTCCCATTATCTGTCGCTTCAGATGAGCATCAGCGTTATCCTCGCCTGTGCGATTGTGCAGGTAGCTTTGCGGAGAATAGGGCACAAGCTTCTCAAGCCATCTATCAAAATCCTGATGCAAGCCGCTTTCGTCATCATTGATAAAGACACTAGCAGAAATGTGCATTGCGTTGACAAGGCAGAGCCCCTCTTTGATGTCGCTTTCTGTCACTATCTTTGCAACCAATGATGTGATATTGATAAACGCGCGCCTAGTTGACGTGTTAAATGTGAGGTATTCAGTCTTGGTCTTCATACCGGCGGCTTGTCGGAACTATCGGCTGCAGCAGGCGCAGCGTCCTTATCGCTGTTGCTGTTTTTTCTGCCCAGCCTGTTAAAGAACAAGATCGCAAGGATGATCGCAATTATGATATAGTTGACAGGTGGACTGATCACTTTTGTTATTACTCCGATGCCGGGGATAACATAGATCACCTTACCAATGTAATTGTCTTGCTTAATCGGGTAGTCGGTACCTGGTATTGATGCAGGATTGGCGTCTCCTCTTGTCCTAACGACCCTTTCGCCATCCCCATCCACATCAATATCCGCGATACGATGGACTATGACTCTGTCCTCCCCTACCGGCCTATTGAATACTATGATGTCTCCTATCGTGAGGCCCTCCCAAGACCCTCCGTCTCTCACAATAAGAACATCATTAACATTGAGGACCGGCACCATGCTGCCGCTTGAGACTACGTAAAATGGGTTAGCACCAAACACCAACCAAATGCCAAGCCAGACCACAACAACGCCGACGCCAATGATTATAACATCTTTAATGGCAACGGGCAGCCTAGACTTATCCTTATCTAGCAATGCAGAAGGTAATCATGTCATTCGTTAGATAAACTTTTACACTCTAACGCATATCAAATTCTTCCATTATTGACATACGAAGGCGCGGCATCTCGGACATCATTATCGACAAAATGTCTATGATTTCGTCCTTATCTGGCTGCCTTGCATTCCTATTCTGAAACTGCGCAATAAAATTGCCCATGACCATGCCTGAGAGAAGGCCGTATGCAAAATCCTCGATGTCGCCCTGATTTGGCATCATCTTGCGCGCAAGCCCTATTGGCATCTTTGGATCACGGGTAGCTGCCTTGATAAGCGATTCCAGCTCCTTTCTATCACTGTCTGTCAGACCCATTATGCAGATATGATCATGCATGTTTGTTTAATAATGCTAACATTTTTTATTAGCTAATTGTTGTAGGTTCTCAAATGGCAAACAGCACCTGCTCTGTAGTCCTGTTGGAACTTGGTATGGCCGCATTTGACCGAGGTGGCAGCCTCGTAGTGTCAAAAAAGTTCGATAATGCAATCAGGTCTTATAGGCTGCTCAAGAGCGGAGTGAACCTTGATGAAATAAGATGGTTTATTGAAAAATTGCGCTCATTTGAGCCTGTATCAACAAATGATGCAAGCATTATTGCCGTATTACGACAGGCCGGCTTGAATAGTCAACTGATGTCAGAGGATCAACAGCAGTATATCCAAAACAACAAGCCAACTTTTATAGTAAAGGCGGGCTTTGCCAACAATGAGCAGGATGCAATGCAAGCCCTCCAGGAATTTGCCATAAACCTCTCGTCGTCAAGAGTAAAGGAGGCATCCGAGAAGCTCGATCTTCACATCATACAGTCAATCAATGCACTAGATGAGCTTGACAAAATAATCAACACTGTGGGCGCAAGGATGAGGGAGTGGTACGGACTCCACTTTCCAGAGCTTGACAATCTTGTCTCAAGCCTTGGTGTGTATGCTGAGATAGTGAGCAGAGCCGGTTTGCGGGAGAATATCATTGTAGATATTTTACAAAGCATCGGCTTGCAGGACAAAAAGGTCGAAGTTATACTTGATGCGGCAAAGCGCAGCAAAGGTGGCGACATGACGCCGGAAAACCTTGCAATCGTCAAGCGGCTTGCAGATGTGGTCATTGCGCAGTCGGATCTGCGCAGGGTGCTTGCAGACCATATTGAGGCCGCGATGGAAACCGTAGCTCCAAACATAAAAGAATTACTAACCGCAGCAGTGGGTGCAAGGATAATCTCGAAGGCCGGCAGTTTGGCACGACTCGCAAGATTGCCAGCGAGCACGATCCAGATACTAGGTGCCGAAAAGGCACTGTTCCGTGCTCTTAAGACCGGCGCCCGGCCGCCGAAGCACGGGTTGCTGTTCCAGCATCCTCTCATTCATTCTGCTCCCAAGTGGCAGCGAGGTAAGATAGCAAGAGCAGTTGCGTCTAAGGTCGCAATAGCTGCAAGGATCGACTATTACCGCCACAATGGCAAGGACAGCACCATTTATGGTAAGCTAAAAATTCGCATCAATGAAATACAAGAGAAATACCGGGAGCCAATGCCGGAGAAGGAGCGGGACAGAAAATACAAGGAGCACATCCAGCGCCAGCAGCAGTATAGAGGCGGCCGTGATGTGGCAAGAGATAAACATGATAAGAGAAAGAAGAAGGATAGAAGAAAGAGATTTGGAAAGCGACGACGCTATTAAATGGATTTCAATAAATGGCGAGAAGAATGTCTCCACACTCAACCTGGTAAAGGGAAACAATGTCTATGGAGAAAAGCTAGTGAAATATGAGGGCGAGGAATACAGGATTTGGGATCCTTTTAGAAGCAAGCTTGCAGCTGCCCTCAAAAAGGGAATGAAAAATATGCCAATAAAGATTGGTAGCAAAGTACTGTATCTTGGAGCGTCTACTGGGACAACTGTGAGCCATATATCTGATATCGTTGGGCTATCCGGCTTAGTATTTGCAATCGAGCCGGCGACAAGGGTTGCAAGGGAACTTATCGAAAATGTCGCTTCAAAGCGCAAGAATGTGCTCCCAATACTTGAAGATGCAAGAAAACCCAACTCATATTTTGCAGTATTCGGCAAAGTAGACGTCATCTACTGCGACATTGCCCAGCCTGACCAGACAGACATTGCGATAGCAAATTGCTCGATGTATTTGAAGAGGGGAGGTATAATGATGTTGGTAGTCAAGACAAGGAGCATAGATGTGACAATGGATCCACGAGTGGTAGTGGCACAGGAGGCAACTAAGCTGAAGGAGAATGGTTTTCAGATAGATCAGATAATTAACCTCGAGCCTTTTGACAGGGATCACGGCATGATATATTGCATCTACAATTCTTAGTATTTGCAGTGGGTTATCTCGTCAAGCATTATTCGTAGAGGCTTCCACGACTTTCTTGTAAACTCTGGAGCAGAGCCATTCTTGGCTACCCAGTCTCGGATGAAGCGCATTGTACGCTCATCTGAGGGATAGCCACTGCCTATGCTTCCATACCTTCTGCGTATATGCTGGATCTCTTGGTCTCTTGTTATCTTGGCAATTATTGATGCAGCCGAAACGACCATATTAATCACATCTGCATGGTGCATCGAGTATAACTTTGGTTTGCACGTGAGGTGGCATTCCATGTATTCTCTGTATCTCTGCGGGTTGACATCACAGCAGTCAACGTAGACTTCCTCTGCTCCAATAGTGTTGATGACACTGGCCATAACCTTTGCCTCTAGCCTGTTGAGTCCTCTGAGTAATACACTACCATCAACTTCGACAGGGTCTATCTTGTAGATGCAAACAGAGTCGATGATCTTCATTATTTCGCCAAAAAGTCTGGCACGCACTTTGGGGCTCAGAGCCTTGGAGTCTCTGATGCCCAAATCGCGCAAAAGCGTAATCTTTGACTCCTGGATACTAATCCCTGCAACAACAAGGGGGCCGACGATAGAGCCGCGGCCTGCTTCGTCAACGCCGCCAATCAGAATGCTGTTGCCTTGCCATGACAAAATTGTCAAATGGTATTCTCAATTGAGGGTATTTATATTATTATTATTATTATTTGTGCTTGAAAAACAGAAATACACCCTTTTCTGCTGTTATAAATAATGCGTTAATGCAGAGCTCTGATATGGCAGAATTTGTCAGGACCGTTGAAGGTAAAACAATACTTATCGTTCCAAGGTCCTCACTTGCCGACAAAGTTCCTTCAAAGATACCTGCCTTCTTCAACCCTGCTGCCAAGCTTAACCGCGACCTCTCAATACTGGCCTACAGTGCTTTTTCTGCATCATCATCTGGAAAAAAGACATTTGCCGATTCATTCACTGGCATTGGGGCGCGTGCTCTTAGGGTTGCAGTCGAGATCCCGGAGGTAGAACAAGTTTACTGCAATGACATTAATTCCATTGCGATAGAAGCTGCTAAAGAGGCCGCTAACCTTAACTCTGTAACAGGCCGATGCCATTTCTCAATTGACGAGGTATGCAAGTTCCTTCTAAAAGGCGACAGGGAGGGTAATCGCTTTTCCATAGTTGACCTAGACCCTTTCGGCACTCCTGCTAGGCATGTAGACTGCGTATTACGATCTGTGCTCGACGGCGGGCTTGCCTCGATAACTGCAACAGACACTGCAGTCTTGTGGGGAGTTTATCCTAAAGTCTGTCTACGCCGCTACTATGGCAGGCCGCTCAACAATAGCTATGGCAATGAAACTGCAATCCGGCTGCTACTCTCACTTGCTGCATTGACCGCCTCAAGGCTAGAACTTGCAATCAAGCCAGTATTTGTACATTCCACTAAGCACTATCTTCGCATCTATATAAAAATGTCAGTCAGCAGTAGCCAGGCAAATGATGTTTACAAAAGCATAGGCTACATAATGCACTGCTTCCAGTGTGGCCATCGTTTCAATACCACAGAATATGGAAAAGGTAAATGCGAGCTGTGCAACACTGGCTTGGCTGTCGGAGGCCAGCTCTGGACAGGGCCGCTACATGACAAAGAATTCGTCAAGAAAATGTTAGAGCAAGACCCTGATAGACAGTGCAAAAAGGTGCTCGAAGCGGCGGCGGAAGAAGCAAGCGAAATACCGTATTATTTCCGGGCTGACGAAATTTCATCAAAGCTTAAATCAAACACACATTCAGTGCAAAGGATCCTTGAAAAGCTGCACGCCGCCGGCTTTGTAGCGTCAAAGACTGCACTGAATACTAGCGCATTCAAGACAGATGCAAGGATCGACTCGATCCTTGATGTCCTGAGCTAGGTGGGCATGGCATTTATCGAATCGTCGACATAGCCTTCCCATTCTTGCTTTAGGCCATCTAGTTTAACAGTGGAATCAAGCATTCTGTTATTTTCTTCAATTGTTGTTTGCATCCTGTCAAGGTATTTCAAAAAGCTGTCAAGTGCCTGAATGTAGAAGCCATAGCTTTGTTGCCATTCTTGAGCTGGCGAGGCACTATCAAGCTGCTGCCGCATATTTTGTATATCTGATCGATCAAGGCTTATCTGGCTCAGCATGTCACTAGTAGTCACCTCGCCACTTTTCCACTGATCAAACTTTGACTGAATGTTGATTGCAAGGCTCTGATGCCTAGAATATACATCGGAAATGATCTCGTTGTCGTCACGGGGGAGCTCCATCATGCTGCCAGGGCTACTCTGAGGTATGAGCCATATCAGAAAACTTGATCCAACTAATGCTGCTGCAATGGCTGCTGTTATGGCTATGCCCTTCTTGCTCGCCAAACCAGCATAACTCTGGTATCCTCTAATAAAAAGGATATCCACATATACCCAAGCAACCCCACACCTCGTAAATATGAGTCTAGGTGAACAGGTGCCACCTCATATAGGTAAGATAATCTATCACAAAAACCTGACTCCAGATCTTGCAATAGTCAGGGTGCAGCCAGCCGATGGAAGACCTGTGCCTAATTTTAAAGCTGGCCAATTCGTGGCACTTGGACTGAAAGTGAATAGTCATCACAACATAGCATACAGGCCGTACTCACTATCATCGCCTCCTGAAGAAAAAAAGTATTTCGAGTTTTACATAAAGTCTGCATCAGAATACGCAAAGAGCAAATTTACAAGCACACTTTTCAAAATGTTTGAAGGGGATCTCCTTTACTGGCGCAACCCTGCCGGCGCATTCACCATCGAGGACAAGAAGGCCGATGGTACTCTAGACACAAGACGACTGGTATTGATTGCATCAGGAACGGGTCTTGCCCCTTTTATCAGCTATGTCCTCCATTTGAAAAACATTAGGTCAAAAAGAGAAATAGTACTGCTTCATGGGGCAAAATATGTCCAGGAGCTTGGTTACTATGACATGCTTGAGAACATGTCTGCAAGCGATCCAAATTTTAAATACTTGACGACAGTAAGCAGACCGGACCATGAGCTGTCTCGTGACTGGAGGGGAAATGTAGGTAGAGTGGAGACACTACTTGTGGGCAAAGATGGTTGCAAATCACAACTTGAACAAGCAGTTGGGGAAAAGGTTACCCCGGAAAATTCTTTCTTCCACATATGCGGCTACGCCGGAACGATCGATGCAGTCATTTCAATCCTGACCCCACTTGGGTTTGTCACCAACCGCCAGAAGCGCGAGGACGGATCATTTGACATCAAGGTTGAAACCTACATCTGATGGCAGCAAAACCCTCATTATGCAGTGCTGCCAAATAGCGACAGTTGTCATATTATGCAGCGAGAACTATGCGCTACCAAGGCTCAATGATGGTCGACATCTGCGATATCGATTTGATTGGGACAAAGTTGGAACAGAATGGGCTTGTGATCCATCTTACAAAGGAATACTACCAACAGGAAGTGATTGAGCCGCCCTATGCCCGGCAGCTTCTCCAGAAGTGTGACATAGCAAACCTTGTAGGCAACAGGATAGTAAAACAGGCAATTGAGATGAAGCTGGCAAAAGAGGTTAGTATAAGGAAAATTGCTGGCGTGCCTTTTCTCATGATCTACAAATTTCATCACTGACAAAATCACTCTCTTATGTCGAGGTAAGATCAGTGAGATATAGGAATGTTCTAATGTACAGAATTGATTTTTTATTTTCTATGTCGATTAATGTTTTTTGCTTTCTCTTCTCTACCTCTGTTCCTTTCATACAGGTCTCCCCTGTATCTACGCTTTGCCTTCCATGATTTTTTTATCATTGGCATAGTTTCAGGTAAGCATCGATGTGACTAGAGAAGAAGAAGAAGACGAGTCAGTGTTTTCCTGTGCTTTTGTAAGCGGTTTGAATGTTATTGCACGTGCTGGCATTACACATATAACAAAAGACTACTAACTTTTGCATGTTGTCAGAAGAGGAGCCTGACGAGCAGCTGCCAAGAGAGGACACGTACAAGGCCGCAGCCCGAGCTGATAGACGGCTCTCAAAGAATGAACGCAAAAGTAGATTCCTAAACAAGATGTCTGAAGATTACGACGTTTTCGATAATGTATTTGACGTATCCACTCTCTTGACGATAAATGAACTGAGGAGCGACGGCATTATACAATATATCCAGAGCTCACTTGCAGCCGGTAAAGAGTCTAAAGTATACCTTGCAGTTGCGCCAGATGGCTCACTTAGAATAGTCAAAATATATCTCACAGTAAGCGCCGAGTTCAAAAAGCGCATGCAGTACATCGCCGGTGATCCTCGATTTTCTGACTTAAAGCGGGGATCTCGCAGCCTTATAATGACATGGGCTCGAAAGGAGTTCAAGAACATGCGGACAGCTCATGCTGTAGGAGTGCGGGTGCCTTTGCCGATAGCAGTCAAGAAAAATGTGCTTGTGATGGAGTTTGTAGGTGACAGCGAAGGTAATCCTACTCCGGCACTAATAAGCACAGAAGATATCACATTGAACGACTATCGGCAGGTAATTGAGCAGATGACGATTTTATACCAAAAAGCCAAATTGGTGCATGCTGACTTGTCAGAGTACAACATTTTCAAGACTGACCTTGGCATCATGTTGTTTGACTTTGGATCTTCTATCGATATCCTACATCCAAATTCCAAACAATTTTTATTACGTGATGTCATGAACATAAACAGGTTCTTTGAGAAGAGGGGAATCGAGGTCCTCAACACTGCTCAAGTTGTAGAAAAGATTAGAGGCGATATAAAATAATGAGCTTCCAGCACGCGGTCAAGATCCCAAAGGAGAGGATAGGCGTCCTTATTGGCAAAGGCGGAAAAGTAAAGCAGCAAATTGAAGAACGATGTGGCGTCAAAATTGAGATCGACAGCGAGACCGGCGATACTATGATCATAGGCAACAGCTCCGCTGATCGTCTGGAAGCTTTTCGGGCCGTCGAAGTAATAACCGCCATTTCGAGAGGGTTCTCACCACAACGAGCTTATCTGCTCTTTGACGACGAGGAGCTAATATTCCAACAGATCGATTTGCATGATTACACTGGCAAGTCTTCAAACGCCCTTGAGCGCGTCAAGGGCAGGATAATTGGCGAAGGAGGCAAGGCGCGTAGAATGATTGAAGAGTTGAGCGGTGCGTATGTATCTGTCTATGGCCATACTGTATGTCTTATCGGAAACTTTAGGGAGATCAAGCTTACAACTGAAGCAATAACCATGCTCGCCAAGGGCAGCATGCACAAAACCGTCTACAATATGCTGCAGGGTGCAAAGAGGAAAGACAAGATGGATAAGATGCGCCTGTGGGAAGAAAATCCCGACGAAATTAAGTTCTCTGATTCTTAATGTAAGGATATAGGGCTATAAAGTCAATCAATCGGTTAGCATTCTTTTTTTGATATCGAGCTATGTGTGCAGGTTCATCTTCGCTTGCATACCCTAAATTAACTAGTGGCGCACAAGATTATGAATCCTTATTCTCCCCTTTCTTATTACTCTCTACTAGTCTCCGCTCCAGCGTTTGAAAAGACTGTGGTCGATATTGAATTGATCTAGCACCTTGCCTACCAGATGATTTATCAGATCATCCATTGTCTTTGGCCTGTGGTAAAATCCTGGCATGGCGGGCAAAATTACTGCGCTGGTACTTGCAAGTTTGGTCATATTTTTTAGGTGTATCTTTGACAGCGGGGTCTCCCTTGGCACCAGAACAAGTTTGCGCTGTTCCTTTATGCAAACGCCTGCTGCTCTTGAGACCAAGCTGTC
>JBJMEE010000002.1:0-12102 GCA_045809585.1 Nitrososphaera sp.
GTTGCCTTCCCCCCTGAATATCAGCCAAGAGGCATCACAATCACTATCGGAGGGGAAAAACTGGCGCTCAACCGGGATCAAGAAGAGATTGTTTATGCTTGGGCAAAGAAAAAGGACACTCATTACGTCCAAGATCCCATCTTCCAGGAAAATTACCTGAGCGACCTCCAAAAGCTGCTGCCAAAGAGAGATAACAACAACATCATGATAAAGGACATAGACTTTTCGATGGCTTACAAGCTTGCTGATGAAGAAAGAGAGATGAAAGAACAAGAAAAGGAGAGATACAAGACCCTTCCAAAGGAGGAAAAGAAAAGTATCGCCCAAGCAAAAAAGGCCGAGCGCGAAAGACTCAAGGCCATTTACGGTAAGGCAGTAGTCGATGGAATTGAAGTCGATATCGCAAACTGGCTGGTCGAGCCGCCAGGGTTGTTCATGGGCCGCGGTCAGCACCCAATGAGAGGTCGATGGAAGCCGCGGGTGAGGCCGCAGGATGTTACGCTAAACTTAGGTGAAAGCGCGCCAGTTCCAGAAGGTAACTGGAAGGCGATCATTCACGATCATTCTTCGACATGGCTCGCCACTTGGATAGAGAACCTGACGGATAAGCGTAAGTATGTGTGGCTGCACGATTCGGCAGCGCTGCGCCAAGAAAACGATAAAGCCAAGTATGATAAGGCAAAAAAGCTGGCCGAGCGTGAGGGCAAAGTGCACAGGGAAGTGATGCGTAGGATGATGAAGGGAGACGGTAGAGTAGCTACAGTTGCATACCTGATACTAAAGCTTGCTATGAGAGTCGGCGATGAAAAGGATCCTGAGGAGGCTGACACGGTTGGCGCAAGCACGCTTAGAGTCGAGCATATTGACTTTCCCCAGGTAAACGGCACGCAGGTCATAGAATTCAATTTTTTGGGAAAGGACAGCGTCCCATGGCAAAAGAGGCTGGAAGTAAATTCGGAAGACACAAGGGCACTTTATAACAACCTGAAAAAATTCATGCAAGGTAAAAAGCCGAGCGACCCGATATTTGACGGTATAAATTCACGCAAGGTAAATGCCTTCTTCCAGCAGATAATGCCAGGGCTTACTGCCAAGGTGTTCAGAACATGTATTGCGACCAGAGTGGTGCAGCTGCAGCTATCAAAGGCAAAGGCAGGCAAGACCTCTTTAGAAGCGCAGAAGATCTATGCGGCAAAGAAGGCGAACCTTGAAGCTGCAATCACATGCAATCACAAAAAAGGGATCGATCCCAAAAACCCCGCGGCTAGAAAGGCACTCGAAAATTTCGAAGAATTGATCACCAAAAAGAGGCAGGCAATAACCCAGCTTAAGGCAGATCTTGCAGCCAAGAATTGGAAGACAGAGATCCAGAAGAAGCGGCTAGAAGAGAGGATAGAAAAATTACAACTGCAGCTGATACTTCAGCAGGAGACTCGTGACTACAACCTCGGCACATCACTTCGCAACTATATCGACCCGAGGATTATGAAGGCATGGCTCAACTACGTCGAGCTTGACTGGACTAAAATATATACTTCAACGCTGCAGCGTAAGTTTAAGTGGGTCGAGGGCTACAAAGACAAGAACTTTAGAACATTTTATCCTGAAATAAGGAATTAGATAGGTCAGAAGACTTATATCGTTTTCAGCTTTCCCTTTAAGCTTGGTAAACTCGCTTTAATGGTATCCGTATATCATTGGAAAGATGGAGCGGGGTTTTTCATTCCAGGTATGCTCCTTCTTATTGTCATTAATGCCGTAATCCCTGCATCTGCTCAAGAGCAGGTGAACGAGGAGGAAGGCCATACTTCAGCCTCATCACTTTTTATCGCACTCTTTTCAAATGGCGACGCGCTTGTTGAACATAACGTCGGCATACAAGATCCTCTTGCTCAAGAAATCAGGATCAAGCTTTTTGGAGATGACATCCATGACCTCATTGTTGTTGACTACGAGGACAATGCGGTCGAATTCCGGAGAGGCGAAACGTCAAATGAAATTGTACTCAGCAGGCCAAACGCTTCAAATCTAAAAATAAGTTATACCACACCCGATTTTTTGTCCAAGGATCGAAGGGAATGGATATTCAGCCTTAATTCTACGATCAGCGTCTCAGTCAAGCTCCCCCCAGATAGCATATTGACAGATCCAGGGGAAAACCCATCCATAGTTCTTGTAGGTGATCAGCAACTCCTTACATACAAACCTGGGAATATACGGTTCGTTTACGTAATAGGAACTTTAGGCACACAAGAGCAAGCAAATATTGTCATCAATGCAGCTGAAACTACTATTGTTCAGATAAATAACAGCTATCCCGGCATTGTGCTTACAAGCGCAAAGGATTTGCTTCAGAGAGCAATAGATGCACGTGATGAGAGCATGTTCACAGACGCTGAAAGATTGGCAGATCAAGCAAATGACGCGGCTATTGCCACAGGTAGGGAGTATACCGCAGCCCAAAACACACTTGCAGGTGCCGAGGCTCAGATAAACAGCGCCGCAGCGAGCAGAGGCTCAGATGTTGCTGTCATTACGCAAATGCTCGATCAAGCAAACAACGAATTTGCAATTGGCAATTATACAGAAGCTAGAAACTCAGCACAAGATGCTGTTACGGCTCTAAATACCAAACCTGCACAACCAGAGATACCAATACCTGTCATGATTGGAGTAATAATAGCAGCAGCGGCTGCAGGAGGGATCGGCACCACAGTTTTTTTACTCAGGAAGAGGAGGAGGAGCCGGCACTCAAAGTCGCTGCCACAGGTTCACAAGGCAGATGATCTACAAAACCCCCATGATAACAATAGCAACATTGCCAATAGGGCACCGGCAGCTATATTCCATCCTACCCATTCAGTAGCACCCGGAGAACGTAAGCAAGATGCTGTAGAAGTAGATGAGGAGCAAGGGATGGCAGAATCGCAGGAAGAGACCAGCATTCCTCCAATGCCAAGCTCCATATCCGATTCTCAGACAGATAGCTCTATTCTTTCCCATATAGTTGGCAATATACTTATAGAAAGACCGCACCTGCGCCCTGAAGACCAGCAGGTGTTAAAGTTCTTGGCTGAAAAGGAAGGGGCGGCCTTTGAAAGTGAGGTCAGAAGCAAGTTTCAGCTACCCAGGACTACGATATGGAGGCTGGTCAAGAGACTAGAGCGCGAAGAGCTCGTCGAGATACGAAAGGCAGGAGGTCAGAACCTAATAAAGCTCAGGTTCGAGGACAAACTAGCTTAGCCATGCTTAAATAAAACACAGAACGGACAATTAGGGATGAGCGATTCTCATTACATCCCAGACGATGTTTCTGCCCTGCTATCTTCACCAATTGAGCATTTCATAAACACTAATGTAGCCATTTTAGAGGCTGACAAATTCACTGACCAAGCACTAAACATTATGAAGGAGAGAGACGTCAGAAGCGTCCTTGTATCACATGCAGGAGAAGTAGTGGGCATCGTGAGCAAGACTGACATTCTCTTCAAGGTAATGTCACAGGGAAGAAACCCCGGCAAAGTTAGGCTTAGGGAAATAATGACAAGTCCAGTTCTTGCCGTGGGTCCGCACAACACGGTTCAGGAAACTCTTTCAGTCATGGACAAACATATAGTAAGGCAGGTAATAATCAGCTCTCATTCTGCCGTGCTTGGGATGGTTTCTCGGGACGACATCTTTGAGAAGATTCATATGGCTACAGTTTCCACAGCGCATACTGCTATCAAAGGTACTCCCGTCTGCATTATCAATCCTAAGGCTATAGTCTACATGAGAGATGTCATCACTGCCAAGCTTAAGTGCCCATACTGTGAATCTCCGTTTGATACAAAAGAAGGGCTGTCAAATCACATTGACAGGATGCACTCAGGATCGGGCGTACTTGAAGGCGATGTACGTCGAATGTATGAGTGATTATATATCTTCTTATTTGGCGTCGACGAATGGACGCCACGATATTGTGTCAGTAAGATCTACAATGCATGTGGCATACTGCAGGACATATCCTATGCACTTATGACAGGAACTTATATACTGCTACAACAGCGGAAACATCTTATCTCTCCTCAATGTTAGCGTATAGCAAGCCTATAAGAATAATTATCGTGTTAACCGTTGTTGATGCAGTCATACTAGCTGCTGTGGAGGATGTCTGCCTCCTGCAAGCAACTTTTACTCATAATCAAATTCTCACAGGTAATGCATTCAATATTTTATAATTTGTTTAATTCTACCAAGACCTGCGTTTTTTGTCCTCTTCAAAGCATCGCTATGTAGCGGCTTTCATAAGGAAAGGCGGCGGGGGAGAGGCTAATTGAAGAATAACATCCACTGCCAAGATTAGCAACAGAAGAAAATTCTCCGAAGACTGTAACGAAACTAGTACCCTAGATGGGTTACATTCTTGCCATCCATAACCTACAAGTTATTCTTGCATAACTTATATTATGTACTGCTAAAAACCAGTGGCGTTACGCTTCGTGCCGGGGTAGCTCAGCTTGGTTAGAGCGTACGACTCATAATCTCATACGGTAAGAAATCGTAAGGTCGCGGGCTCAAATCCCGCCTCCGGCATCTTTCTTTATCATCAATATGAATGCACTTCGGATTTATGCTCACGAAGATACTTCTTCTTCTTAAATCGTTCATTACACTTTTCACACTTGAAAGGCTTTTCGAATTCCTCAAGGAACCGCCGCCTTCGTTCTTCTGCTGAATCCATGACTGGATTTTGATTATCAGCATTGATCATAATATAATCGAACTCTACCTTTTACGCTTATTTACTTTAGGTAAGATAATTCTGTAATAGCAGCGTATAAAAATAGAAACCAACATGGTTGGAAGTCCTTCTGATTAAAAGTTCAGTTATAAAAAGAATATGGATTGAGGTAAAGCTAATGATGGTCCAAAGTTGAGCTGGCTTGGAGTCGCCTTGGTGAGACAAGTTCGGGTATACAAGGGGATTATCACAAATTTGTAATAGTGCCTGCGTGGCTTTTAAGACACGATTATATATGATCTGTAAAACTAGTCATGTCAGTGCCGTCGTAGCTCAGCCTGGGAGAGCACTCGACCTTTTAAGGGGTGAGGCTGAAGACCGAGCTGTCGTGAGCTCAAATCTCACCGACGGCATTTTGAATCTGTTTTGTGGCATTTATGACTATTCTAGCGGTGTTCTCAATTATCATTCCAGAGGAAGCCAGATGGTTGTTGGCGTCGAATATAGCCGCCAATTCCTCCTTTGATAAGTGAGCTGAAATATTCCTGTCTCCGCAGGCAGCATCAAAAAAGTGCTCGCCAGTTTCATGTGCAGAAAAGGCTACCCTTTGTATGTCTCGATAGGCATCGAAGCGAGCAACTCCTTTCTTTATTAGTGCATCTAATATAAATTCGGCATATATCTGGCCCTTTGTCATTTCAATGTTGGATGAGATCCTTTCTTTGTTTATTTTTAGCTCTTCAATCACCTTAGTCATTGCGTTAAGCATTTCATCGAGCAGAATAGAGGCCATTGGAAGCGCAAATCGTTCATTTGCGGAGTTTGCTAGGTCGCGCTCGTGCCATGACACTATATTTTCCATCGATACGCTGACAAGCGATCGAAGGATTCGTGCAAGCGAAGAGACCCGCTCGCTTTTTATCGGGTTTCGCTTGACTGGCACAGCGCTGCTTCCCATTTGGCCTTTCCTGAAAGGCTCGGCTACTTCGCCTATCTCTGTTCGTTGCAGATTTCTGATCTCTACAGCGATCTTGTCAAGCGTGGAGCCAATAAGTGCAATACAAAACTGCATCTCTGCAAACCTCTCTCGAGGCACAATCTGTGTTGCAGCATCAACAGAGTGGAGACCAAGCTTCTGAGCAACGATTTTTTGTACTTCAAGGGCCTTATCACCCATTAACGAGCCAGTACCAACTACGCCAAGCGTCTTGCAAAGAAGAAAGCGCTTTTCACCTTCCTTGATGCGCTCAATGTGCTTGGCCATTTCTACTGCCCACACTGCGAATTTCAATCCAAATGAAATGATGCTTGTATGTTGTCCATGTGTCCTGCCTACCGCTGGCACATCCTTGAACTCAAGTGCTCGGTCCACTAAAATGTGTGCAAGCTTGGATGCCTTTGATTCAATTATTGAAAATGCCTCACGCATCTGCATGCAAATCGATGTATCTATGACGTCATTGCTTGTCAACCCATAGTGTATCCATAGTTTGGATTTGGCTGAGACCTGCTCGCTCAATGCCTCTACCATTGCAGCAGTGTCGTGCTCGCTCACTGACTCAAGTTCGGTAACTCTAGCAGGGGTGATCTTGCCAGGACGGGTCCCCTTTGTAATTTCATCCGCTGCTTCAGCCGGGATTATACCTAGCAGGGCTTGCACCTGTGCAACGGTTGATTCAAAATCAAGTTGATACTGCAACCTCCTTTCGTCCTCAAAGATCTCGCGTATCTCTTTGCTTCCGTAGCGTCCAGAGTCTATCGGCAGTATTGGCATCAGTGTCAAAGATAGAGCGACTAAGCGGCGAAAATAAATCTTCTTGCCACTTTATACAATTATTACTCTCTCTATCCCTTATCCCTTATCATATATGTGTGTGTATGTGTGTGTGCATGCATTTCATTTCATCCTGCTTCGTGCGGGGGGGCGGACGCTCTAAGGAATTAATTACCTGCAAACGGGAAATTGAAAAATAAGAAGTACGCGTTTACTGCTAATGCTGGGCAAGGCTTATAATTACTTGGCAAGGAATAGCAGTAACGGAATTGGGCGAACTTATTACTAGGAGCGGCAACCATCGAGTCAAGAAGGTAAGTGACCTTGTGTATAGAATAGACCCCGACCCGGCCAAAGGTATGAAAGTTCCAGTCACTATCTATGCTAATGAATCGTTGATATCGAAAATGGTAACTGACAGAACGGTTGACCAGGCTGCAAATGTCGCCACGCTACCAGGAGTCAAAAAGCATGTGGTAGTGCTTCCAGATGGCCACGAAGGCTATGGTTTTCCTGTCGGCGGCGTCGCGGCAACTGATCTCGAAGAAGGGGTGATCAGCCCCGGCGGGGTAGGTTACGACATCAACTGTGGTGTGCGATTGATAAGGACAAACCTCACACAACGCGATGTGGGGCCACGACTAAAAGATCTGGTCAACGAACTTTTCAGATCAGTTCCCTCAGGCGTTGGAAGTGAGGGATCTTTTAAACTTTCAAAGACGGAGCTTGATGAATTACTAGTAGAAGGTGTTAAGTGGGCTGTTACTCATGGATATGGTACCGAGGATGACATGGAAGCATGTGAGGAGAGTGGCAAGATAGACGGAGCAGACCCTGCAAGCGTCTCAGATACTGCGAGAAAGAGGGGCACAGCTCAACTTGGCAGCCTGGGCTCCGGCAACCACTTCCTTGAAGTGCAAAAAGTAGACAAAATCTTCGACGAGCGGGCGGCCAAGGCAATGGGCCTCAACCAACTTGGCCAGCTTACTGTGCTTATTCACTGTGGCTCACGCGGCTTCGGCCATCAAGTATGCACTGATTACCTGCGTGTTTCTGAATCTGTGCTGCGAAAATATGGCTTGACCCTTGCAGATAGGGAGCTTGCATGCGTACCCAACAATTCTAAAGAGGGAGAGGACTATCGCAAAGCGATGTATTCTGCTCTGAATTTTGCGTGGGCCAACCGCCAAATGATAACGCATTGGACACGGAAAACATTTGAGCGCATTTTCAACTCAAAAGGAAGCGGCCTTGATATGGATCTCATTTACGATGTTGCGCACAATATCGCCAAGGTGGAGCGCCACAAGGTTAATGGTAAGGGCACCTCTGATTTAGTAGTCCACAGAAAAGGAGCTACTAGGGCGTTCCCCGCAGGCATGGAACAGGTGCCAAGCAAGTACCGCAGTATCGGGCAGCCAGTGATAATACCCGGCTCTATGGGAACTGCAAGCTGGATTCTGCTTGGCAGTAGAAATTCACTTGATCTCAGCTTTGGATCTACTGCACATGGCGCTGGGAGGATGATGTCGAGGTCTGCTGCCAAGCGAAGCTATACAGCTGACGGTGTGAAAAGTGACCTAGAGTCAAAGGGAATCTACGTCAAAGCGCTCACAAGAGAAGGCGTGGTGGAAGAGACGCCCGAGGCCTACAAAGATGTAGATGTCATTGCCAATGTATCGCATTCACTTGGGATTGCAACCAAAGTAGTGAGACTCGTGCCAATAGGAGTGATAAAGGGCTAATGCCATCTGACGACCCTGACATTGACATAATTAATGCACGCAAGCTAAGGGAGCTTCGAGAAAAGGCAGCTGCGATGGAAAAGGCAAAAGTCAACGAGCAGCAGCAGCAGCAGCCAAAGTCCTCAAGAGAAATAGTATCTGCATACCTCTACGACAGAGCAGACCAAGTACTAGACCTTGCTTACGGTCAGTATCCATCCCAGACTGAAGCAATCGTTACAAGAATTGCCAGACTCATTTTGACCGGTGAAATGACTAGCAGGATATCAGGAGGCGAACTCTTGGCTCTTTTCAGAGCTGTGGGCCTTAATATAAGAGTCAACACAACGATCAAAGTCGAAGATAAAGGCAAGTTGATCTCGTTTTCTGAGAAACTCAAGCAGCAGAAGAATGATTTGCCTTGATAATGGGAACATTTATCCTAGATTTTCAGACAATTGACTTTGAACCTGATGCCAAGATCGCACTCGATATGCTCTCTGACTATCAGAGGCAATGCCAGATAGAAAACTCATTTGCTCTTGACCCGCCAGTACAGAGCGTCGGTTGGTCATTTGCCAAGATGTTTCTGGCAGGTCAATTTGTTGAGAAGATATATGCACATCAGGCCAACAAAATAGATACCTCTAAAGGCAAAAAACTTGAGGACAAATTCATTGCATGGCTT
This sequence comes from Nitrososphaera sp., assembly GCA_045809585.1. Classification (GTDB taxonomy): domain Archaea; phylum Thermoproteota; class Nitrososphaeria; order Nitrososphaerales; family Nitrososphaeraceae; genus Nitrososphaera. The sequence goes on from JBJMEE010000002.1 coordinate 8,910, forward strand.
CAAAAGGAATTGAAAAATAGAGGCTGTGGCGCGCAGATAAAAATGGCCCCAGAAATGAAAGCGATCTAGACTCTGCGTCCTCTTCTGCCGCCTGGCTTTCTTGTAGTGTCATGTGGTACAGGAGTCACGTCGTCGATCCTACCGATACGAAAGCCTGCTCTTGCTAGCGCCCTGATGGCAGCCTGAGCGCCAGGACCAGGAATTCTGGGGCCTACTCCGCCTACGGCGCGTACGCGAATATGCAGGGCATTAATGCCCTTTGCCTTGGCCGTTTCAGCAGCGGCAACAGCAGACTTCATAGCTGCATATGGCGATGACTCGTAACGGTCAGCGGTAACGTGGCGTCCGCCAGAGCTGAATGAGATTGTCTCGCTTCCACTCAAATCAGTAATGTGGACAAGCGTGTTATTATAACTGCTAAAAATGTGAGCTACTCCCCATTTTGTTTGGGTAATATCGCCTGTTGTATCAGACATGCACTTGAACTTGCTTCTACAGAGAGTTAAAAACGTTATCGCGTATGGAAGTGTACATATCCCCTATTCTCAAGCAGTTTTTTCCGGACAAAGACGCTACCGGAGCCCCTTTGGACTCTGCCTATGACTTGCAAACTAACGCCTGCTTTTCTTGCTGCAGCCTTGGCCTGCTTTATTTTGGTAGGTGGAATCGTTGCCACGATCTCATACTCTTCACCACCGTGGAACACTAACTCGTCTCTTTCAAAGCCGTTTTCACGGGCGAATTTGTCCAAGCCTTCTACAGCCGGAATCCTATAAACTGCAATGTCGACTCGCTTACTCTGGCTTGCCAGTTCATATAAGGATACTGCTAGTCCATCACTTGAATCGATCGATGCTGAAGAATATCTTGCAATCACCAACCCGAAGCTCTGTCTTGGATGCGGCTCGAGCACAGACTTCACCGCGCGATTTCTGAATATGCTGCTGCCGGCCGTAATCACTTTTTGCTGCAGTAGGATTGCTAGGCCGGCAGGAGCAAGTCCAAATGGGCCTGATACAATGACATAATCTCCAGGACTGGCTCCACTTCTTGTCGGAATTTTGAATACAGGAAATCCAATCATGCTGCAGTCAATAACAAGCTCGCCAGTTTCGTTTGTGTCCCCGCCCACTATTTTGACTCCAAATTCCTTAGAGGCAATAGCAAAGCCCTTAGCAAGCCCTTCAATATTTGACCTCTGTGCGGAGAAGCTGTTTGGTATGCCAAGGGAAATCACCGCTGCATGTGGCTTGACTCCCTTGGCAGCAAGATCGCTAGTACATGAGACGACGCTTTTTCGTGCAATCTGCCAGGCTTCCATGCCAGGGGGAACATCGGTGCTTGCAACCAGCATATCGCTTTTGATAACAATTCCCTTATCTAGCAGCACCACGTCGTCAAGGTTGCTTATGCCAAGCTTATTCGCAAAGATCCCGATTATCTCTTTTTCATTTAACTTGGTCATACACTGCCTGAACCTTTTCGCTTGCCTTCTTGTAAATGGCATGTGCCTTCTCACCTCGGGATTCGACAGATATCCTGATCGCGTGTTCGGTGTTTGATGGTCTGATCAGGACCCACGTGTCTTCGTCCATTATCGCCTTGACTCCATCTTCTGTCAGGATCGAGTACGACTCACTTTTGAAGATGTCAGGCAGCTTTTCGATCACTGCTTGGTGCAGCGAAGAATTAGCTACTATCTTTGATCGTATTTGTGTGAATTGCGATGCAAACTTCAGACATTCATCTACGGTCTTCTTGTCAAGCGTGGAGATCGTTGCTGCCGCCAAGAGACCATCGCGGCACATGTTAATCTTAGGCATGATAAACCCGGCGCTACTTCCCTCGCCGCCCGCGTCGGCATTCACATCAAGCATCTTGCTGACGACGTTTGCCTCACCCACTTTGGAGTATGCAACAACCTTGCCATTGCTCTTCTGGATGTATTTCTCTATTGCAACACTGGTGTCGATACTTGTCACAAACTTTTTCAAGCCTATCTCAAGTGCCCTTGCGACACACAGCAGCAGTGTTGAATCAGCGCTCAATTTTTCTCCTTTGCTGTTGACAACTACAAGCCTGTCAGCATCTAGATCAAGCCCAAAACCATGATCCAGTTTGTTTGCAGTTACAAGTGCACGCAGGTCTGTCAGATGATCTGCAGTGGGATCAGGACCCCTTGATGATATACCTGGAATGCCATTGATACTGTAATACTTATATCCTAGCTTCTTGAATAGGTGCTCTGCATAGCCGCATGCTGCACCCCCTGCTGCGTCAATCCCCACTTTGACGGCCGCTGCGTTGTTGTTGCTCTTTGTCATCTCTGCAATTGCGTCAAGATAGGTGGAGTAAATATTAAACTCATTTCCAAACTTGCCTAGATGTTCGCTTGTCATCTTGAGCATTTCCTCTAATTCGTGCTCAAACAAACCCCTGCCCTCTATTATGAACTTGAGGCCGTTCCACTCTAATGGGTTGTGCGATGCTGTCACAATAACACCAGCGCCATAGTTCCGCGCTTCTATAAACGCCGCAGGGGTGGGCGCAATACCAAGGTTGTAAACGTCGATACCCACAGCCATCAAGCTTGCTGTCACGGTTTGGGCAATAATCGACCCCGAGGGACGGGTATCGCGCGCGATTACACATTTACTGGACTTGATAAAACCTGCGAACTGGCCTGCAAACTTATTCACCTCGTGAAGGTTGAGGTCTTGTCCGTAAATGCCTCTGACTCCTGAGATCGATATTTTCACACCAAAAAACTATTCTCAGCGTTATTTATTTTAGCGTGAAGCATTAAATAACGTGGAGCTGAAATTGCCTTTGTTTTGCCCTAGTAGCTCAGCCCGGCAGAGCGAAATGAGAATACAGCCAAATCGTCAACCATTGCATTAATAATATTCTTGATATTTGTTATTGTTAACAGTAATAGCGCTTTTCTGTTTAAGAATGCCAGTGCACAAAATCAGGTCCTGATGAGTGGCAATCCCAGTCCAGGTCTACCTGGCAGAGATTCATTGAATCAATTTTCTACGGATGGCGGCATGACATGGAGCCCAGCCTTTATAGTATCATCACACTCTCTATACGGCACCATTACGGGAACTAGCTGGATAGGTAACATTCAAGCTGGACTGGGAACGCGAAATGCTGATACATGGTATAGAATAGCCTTTCAACTACCACC
>JBJMEE010000003.1:0-26492 GCA_045809585.1 Nitrososphaera sp.
CGCATAATGTTTCTCTATATATCATCATTTCTTCTGAAACATGCTCTACATTCTCTGCCATCCATTGCTCCATGATCTGCATATCTTGTTCTTGCAGTTTCTTTACATAGTTGTAGTAAGTTCTTCTCGGCATGTTGTCGAGTGACTTCATTATCTCAGAGTCAGGATATCTCTGCGTTCGGTAACTTCGGATCTTCTCAATGATAACTTGACTATCTTCATGTTGCTTATATTTTCCTCTTGCTCTGTGTTGTACTTCTTCTTGTGTTTCCTTTTCTTCCTCTTCTACTACTATATCTGAATTGCTTTCTTTCCTTGATTGTTGATATTTTGGTTCCGTATTTGCAGAATCTCGATTTTGATCTCGTTGATCCATGATTGTCTTCATATTAGATAATCTGATTACAGTATATGAGAACTACAAACTACTGGCTTTCAAGGTGAACGGCCATTCATTTAATATTATCTGAAAATTAGAACACGTAGCTATCCTCAGTGACTGATAGAATCGATGAGTAAATGGAAGAGCATGACCAACATAATAGATAATGATCAGCTCGGCGAAAGTAATAGTTCAATAATAATCAGGAGACCATCTAGCGGTTCGCAGGGGCATTCTAAGAAATATTGAATAGAGCATATATGCGCCAAAAAATGTCATATTTCGCTGGAGCTTACTTGAGCAGGTTGAGGTGGTTCTTTATTGTAGGATATCTTGAGCCAAATTGGAGTGATTATCGTAGTAGCAGCAACCATGATTATTATCGCTGTATAGATATCATTAGTCAAGGCACCCGATGAGACGCCTACACCTGCAACTATGAGCCCAACCTCTCCTCTTGATACCATACCTATGCCAACTCTCATTGATCTTGCCTTATGTTTGAGGAAGAGAAGTGACGGCAGCCCACATCCTATCAATTTCGTTACAACGGCTATTGCTATTATTATTCCTGCCAAGAACAGGACATCTATGTTAACTCCTCTTAGATCAACTTGAGCACCAATAATTGCAAAGAACAACGGTGCAAAGATTATCTGCAGCTTGTCAACGTATTCGTGGACTTGCTTGATTATCTTTGTACTTGCAACAGCCATTCCAATTGCAAATGCTCCCACAATGGGTGAGAGCCCTAGAAATGCAGCAATTCCAGCAGCTGCAAAAAATGCAGCCGTTACAATGCCTTCCAAACTTCCCTTAGACTTCCACAATCTTTCAGTATGTAGAATCTTGGGAATAAGCAGGACAGAGACAATTAATATTGCAGCAAAAGCACCTAGTACCTGTATTATCAGAAGTATAATGTCAAAGATGTCCGGTTCCGTATTGCCGGTCTGAACCATTGTTGCGACAACGGACAGAACAGCAATAGCAAGAACGTCGTCAACTATGGCAGCCCCTAGAATCAATCGAGCTTCTTTTGATTGCATCTTGCCAAGCTCTGTTAGCACCTGAATAGAGATGGCTATACTAGTCGCAGTAAGAGCGGTGGCAATCAGGATCGATTGCAATGCTTCAATTCCAAATGCTGTAAATGCATAATATCCTGCAAAGAAAGGTACAACGACCCCTATAGACCCAACGGTAAATGCTGCGGCACCGCCTCTAAGAAACTCGCGTGGAGTGATTTCAAGCCCCGCAATAAACAGTATTACAACTGCAGCAATCTCGCCAATATGCCTGACTGTTTCGTCAAGGACTACAAGTGGTTCTCCATTAACAAGCGGAAGTGCTCCTAGCGCAAAAGGTCCAACAATAATTCCAGCAAGTAGCTCACCCAAGACTACTGGTAGCTTTATCACGTGAAACAGTTCTGCCATTAACTTGGCGGCAAATAGCAGTATGCCGAGTGAAATCATTATATGGAGAAATACGGATTCTACTGCCATGTCGTTGCAACTTATACTATAAGATCAATTTGATTTTAGGGTTCTCGCCATAAGCAAGTATTTTGGTTGACTTGACCCTGTTGCGTGGATATGGTGATAGTCGGTTCAAAACCAAAAAGACTTCTCTCCATACTATCCGATAGCTAGTTGAACACACACTGTAAGACATAGTTATTATTATAATCCTGCAGTTGATTGGCACCTGCTTTAGCGAACATTGATTTCTAGATGGGATTAAGATCCGCCATCTCTTAAACTTGCAATAGGAAAGCCATGAAATAATATAGTCTCAATATGTGCGCTTGAACACCTTTCATCATTTCTCAGATTTCCTTTTTATCCTTTTTATTGTAGAGCGAGAGAGATAGATATATGGCACCATCAATTGCTGCTTGACCACGCTTGCTAGACTAAAATGATGATGTGCTGCTGCTGCAAGATACTTATGATAATCGGGCTGTTAATCATGAATCGAAAAATACCGTACACTGTTTATACATTGTAACTTCAAAGTCCGACTAGACAGGATATCCTAGTATTATTGTTCATGTTGATTTTACTACCCGTCCACTCAGCCAAGTAGAGGATAGCTGAGATAGCACGGTACAAATTGAACATAAATCTGAAACGGATGGCGAAGGTTCTGGTTCTCCCGTTTGTTTTGTTTGAACTGATCTATATTGTGACATTAAACGGCTATATTTCATGAAATGCAGAGAAATAAACAATAAGAGAGAAGACGGAATGTGGGGATTTGGAACCTATCTGATGCATCTATATGATTACTTGGCAGGCAGGAAGTATAAAAAGAAAGCAAGGACATGCGATGTCTGCGGCCAGCAATTCAGAATGATTGAAGAAATGGAAGTGCATAGACGGAAAGAACATCCTGAGGCACATCCAAGAAAAGAAGAATCGCCAGAACCTTGAAAAAGACAGCGAGACTATCTTGTAGGTTTGGATTTTGACAGACCATCGCATAAGCGCGCTGCAATGAATGTCTGTCAGAGTCGGCAATCTGCCGCACAATCGATAATGACCTCTTCTAGTATCTATTGAAACAGTAAATCTGTCACTAATTTAGCCTGTCTGAAGCCTTAGTTTCCTATATTGTAGTGATGCTTAAGATTGTTAGTACTGATCTTTGTACAAACTTCCTCTAGAGACAAAATTCTATTCTCCCTTCCTATGAGTTTACCTAGATAATGGGTAGTTGATATTCATATAACAATTATCTATAATCCTTAACAGATTAACCCCCTACCGAAGAGATAGGAGAGGTCCTCTGAAAATGAGTGGAAGTAAGAAAGATGATAGGAGCAGAGATGACAGTGGAAAAAGCTCCCCCGTTAGCGGAGCTGGATTGGGTGTCCTCTCAATGATAAAGAATAAGAAGATTATGACTGTAGTGGGTGGAATACTGATAGTAATAGGGATAGCAGGCATGGTGGCAGTAGGCTCGAATGCGCTTAGCACTATATTTGGGGGAGGATTTTCACGGCCAAATCAAGGTGAAGCCTTTCAAGAGGCAGAATATGTATTTATGTTCCTCCTGATAGCGGGCCTAGTTGTGGTAATATATTCACAGATCACATTGCAGTCACAAAGAGCGAAAACAAGAGAAAGAGGAAGCCGCAATAGCTAGGGGCCCTCAGTCAGATGCTAGAGGATGTCCCTCTTGTACCCATTTGTGAGAATAGCATTCGAATTCTCATAACTGATGACTGCGAGCCGATGATGATAATAATAATGATATTAGCGTACAGGACGATGCAGATGATTTTACTCTATCTCTTTGCAGACATCTGGGCAGGAAAAAGGCTATACTTTTAATCCTACCAAGAAAATCCATTAGAATGTCATATACATTTCTTTGGTCTCTCTATGTTACCCCGCGATCGCTCCGTCTAAGACCTTGAGCTCCATTTTAGGGATCTCCTCTTTGTTTCCTTTAGAATGTCTGATAGTGTAGGAAACATGTATAATGTTTAAGAGACCAATTACCTTATGGCAGAAGAAGACCCACAAAAGAAGATAACTGCAGACTTTCAGTGTTTTGTATGTGGTGCCGTTTTTACAAGCGACCAGGATAGGCGTCAACATCTAGAAAAGGAAATGCACAAGGCAACGGAAAAGAAGGATATTGATACCGTGAAAGGACAGACAGAGCTAAGTGAGATGCATAGGCAAGCATACGAGTCGGTATAGCATCATTACCACTACAAGTTCTCATGAGCATATCTATTCTGCTATTATTACTAACCTGATGAAAAAATTGGAATCTATGGAGAGGATGTTTAGATATTCTGGACATCACTGAAAATTCTTGCTTGATCAACTTTGCAAGCAAGCAACTGATGATTTGACAATTCAAATTCATAATCTACAAATAGTAATGGCGAGTATCTATCTTATTGAACAACTATTAAAAGTCGACCTCCTTACTATTCTATCTCATCAACTATATCTTTGATGTATGCTCCTAATCACTGGTTATCTCTTCTATGGAAATATGACACCTACAATGACAGTGCCTATTGCTAACTTGCCAACTTACTATTTTCCAATTCCCCTCAAAGCCTCTATAGGTTTTTTACTATGCTCGTAAGGTTGCGACTCTATCTAGAACGGTTCTAACCTGCTAGTAGAGAGAATTCCAAGGAGAACACTGATATTTAGTGTTCTGAATCATATATCTAGATAAGGTGATGCCTCTAAATGAGCGAGCAGCAACAACCACAACAACCCGAGCTTTATCAATACAGCGTTAAGATAGAAATGACTGCTAAAGGTCTGGCTATGCCTACAATCCATGTTTATTCAAATGATATGCAAACAGCTAGAAAACAAGCAGTCGAGCAATACTCCAATGTGATAGAAGAGCTAAAAACCAAAGGTTTGCCTGTAGCAACTCCCGACTTCAAAATGTGAGCAAGTCAGCCACGGAAAATTTGCCTTTGCCGCGCGCTCTCTGCACAATAGATTTTTGCTCATTGTTGCATACTGATCATATCATGCAGATGAATTGAATCTAAAATCGTGCGCTATCACCATTGAGGTATCTGTTACTGCTACTACTATTATCATTAGCTTTCACCATCAGTGCCAAAAAGTGCCAAATCAGCCTCTAAGGCTAATTACCTTGATGCTTCTTTGCTTTGCAGGATGGAAGAAGCCCCATCATCTACAGCTTCCTTTAACTATAGTAGAAGAAGATATTGTGATACCATATGTTGTAATATAAAATTGGAAAAAGAAAGAGAAAGGGGGGAGAGTATAGTTCTTGTTTTGCTTTTTAGTCCCACTTGCTCCACGCAGCCATCCAACGGTATGTCCACGTGTTGAGCTTTGCACCTAACGCAGCTATCGGAACCGTCAGCACTGCTCCTGCGCCTGAACCCAAAGCTACAGGACTGTTGTAGAACTTACCGACCTGAGGCTCGATAGGGGTCATATATGCTGGCAGCGTAGGCCTAGGATACTTGAATGCTACTTCAAGTGGATCCCTTATGAGCAGCAGGTTGACCATGTTGAACAACGGAATTGACAGGCCAACCAGTGTTCCTCCTATGATTATAGCAGCGTGTTTGTTCCTTCTCGTAGCCCAGTATGTTAGGTCCAAAAGCATCGCCGATGGTATCCATATAGGTACTGTGATGAAGTCATAGGGATAGCCTAATGCGAACCATGCACCCTTGGCGACCCAAGTGTAGATGGTCATAATTGTGGCGTAATATGTGGCAGTTCCTGGAACTCCTGTGAACAGCATGTAGTATATCGCTCCCACGGCGAGCATTGTAGATTGAGAGATCGAAAATACGACAAATGATGTCCACGCCCAGTCTGTGTAGAAGATATAATCTCCTGCGTTGATAGTCAGCAGCGTGCTGTTGACAGCTACCACCACTATGAACAGGTAGTGCGTTGTACGTCTAAGCCAGACCATTATCTACCCAGACATAGACGTGGTATATAAAATTTTATGTAAAGAAAATCGCTAGCAAAAAATTTATTCATAGGTGGAAACAACTACATCAAGCCCTGTCGGCTGCATATTCATATGCGGCTCTATATCCGATAATCATCACACACCCTATAGACGATCCTCCGTGCAGAAAATTATAACAAAAAGGGAGAAAAAAGGGTACTTATGCTCTAACAGGTTTCTCGTGTGCAATCTTCCACATAAAGAAGAACCCCAGAGCCTCAATTACAGTTAAGACGCTAAGTGCATAAAGGCCACTAGGCAATGGATATGCCCACGGGTATACCGTTACCCCCACGTAGACTCCGCCTGCCGTTGCAGCCCAAGTCAGCGCGAATCCAAGGATGAATATGCCGTTCATATGTTCAACCCTGCGGCCGATCATACGTTCTACATCATCGCGACTTTCGCCTGTACCTGTTCTCCGTCCGCCACCTCCGTATCCCTTTGGTAGTGTCATTTGCTATACGATCAGAGTATAGCTTTTTAAATTTTGCTGTTAGGCATGCAGTCAGTTTTGACAAAAAGAAATTTTTGTCTTTTTTAGAGTAGAAAAAGAGGGATTAGATGGCACCCTTTGTGCCAAATAGACTACTACTGCCTCTACTCGAACCCTTAATTCGCATTATTAAGACTATGAAACCTATCACAACTGCTGAAACTACCGCAGCGCTTATTGGGAATTCTGGAACGGCCACTATATTGAAGTCGGTACTTTCAATTACCTGTCCTACAGCCCTGTTTCCAATAGAGTTCATTTGGACTGTAACAGTCTTTGGACCTGTGCTGTTGAATGTAACTTGATGCGCAGCAGTTCCTGCTTGTGCCTGTTGGTTCTTCAATTCCTGTATGATCTGGCCGTTAGCATCCTTTACAGTAAAGTCATAAGCAACGTCAGTTAAGGGAGAATTGCGTGCATCACGAAACTCAAGTCCAAAGTTCACCGCGCTGTTTGGCTGGATATTGACAGGATTCCATGTTAATATTACATGGGAGCCATCCGTTGTTGTTCGATCAATAGGCGGTCCTGAAGCTTCTCCAGTTCCTGTTGGAGCCGGTGGCTGCCCTTGGCCTGTTTCTAAAAGCTCGAACTTGTACTGAATAGGCTGTGGAGGGTTAGTTACGTCAGCGTATGTCTCAGCCTTGACAGGGAATGGAAACTCGTTTACTACCCAAACTTTACTATCTACTCCCTTGTGCCATGTAATAAGCGTGGCATCACATGAAGGCGCGCCGCACAAGCTCTGTGCTCCTGCAAACTGAACTTGTTCTGTCCCTGCTGGTTTGACTTCTCCGCCTCCGATTGAAGCTGTCTTGCCCCAAGACCCAGCTGTCAATGACAGAGCTTCAGTTTTTGTAGTGGATGCATCGAGCCAGAGAAGCGAATTTTGGTAGCCATTAATGAATTCTCTCATCTCTTGCGGAACTTCTCCGCCTAAAAGGGGCGACATGGTATCTGAAAGCTTCAGGGTTCCTTGAATAACCCTGCCATTAGCTTCTACATAAGCAGGGACTATCCAATTGCCATCCTGATCTTGCTGTTGGAAGTATAATGTCATTACATAAGGTTGTTTTTCATTTGTGTCAAAGTCTTGAATACTATATTTGACATACATGCCCTGTTTTACGCCTTCGCCAGGATACCACTCAGGTGTTTGAGCGAAAGCACTGTTCATCATGTTCAGAGTTCCCAATACAAGCACTGAAGTTATCAAAGCAAAGGTGAGAAACTTAGAATCCATTGATAGAAATAAATTATACACGGCAACTGATAAATGTTTATTCTTTGACAAATAAACAAATAAGTAGATGCAAAGAAGGATTGTATATAGGAGATGTGCAACTGCCCCAAGGTTACTTTTTATGAAGTTGAGTTCAAGCTGGTTGGAATGAAGGTTGTTGCAAACCATAAAAACTGTGGTGATTTTCTAAATGATGACCAGTTCTCCCAATTTGAGAAAGAACTTACCAAATACTGGGGCTTTGGGTAAAGATAATGTACGCTTTATATTTAAAAGAACGACATGGTTTAAATTTCCGTTACATAATGAATACCCGCTCCGCGCCAACTTTATTAATACCGGCCTAGATTGCGTTTTAGGTGATTTCGGATGACCAAAATGTTAAACGTGAATATTGACACCTCTGGTGTAGACGCAAATGAAGCCCGGGAATGGGTTAACGAGCTTGCCAATGTCTACGCAGACATGCAGATTGATGACGTAAACGTCTCGGGCAACAAAGTCTCATTCAAGGCTGGCTTTCAAGGCATGGAAGATACTGAGCCGGACGATGTCAAGACGAAAATTGAAGAATATCTAACGATGAATGAAGCGTTCCAGGCCAATAATATCAACGTCCGATAATAGAAGCCCACGCGCCTTTTTTTCTTATCTTTATATAATCATTGCTTAAGAATCATCATTAACTGTTACTAACTATTAAATACAAAATTTAACGCCTATTTTTGCAAATGACTTGTAAAGGTATATGCCTTCGTCACAAGGCTCAAAAGCCTGTTGGCTCAGGCAGATATGCCAGCGGACAAAAAAGATGCCAGATATGTGAGATATTTATAAAGTGGGATGGACTTTGGTGCCCATGCTGTGGATATAGACTGAGGACTAAGCCTAGGAACCTGAAGTACAAGGCAAAACTGAGGGCGAGAACCAGCCGAACTAGGTTCGAAGAATCTGAGCCCCCTGTCCTAGCAGTAAGGCAAAGGTAATTAGCCTCTTAAGCTGCTGTTTGTGGCTCTAAAGAGCAGCTTTTGCATCTTCTCCAGACTTTGCAAATCATTAACCAAGTCTAGCGCAAGTTGTACAAGCTTCGAGTACTGGCTGTAGAATAACTCGTTTCTATTAACAAGATTTTTTGCCGCAGCTCTTCCTGCGTAGTAATAGCAGTCTACCAACTTACGCCTGTCGAGTAAATGGCTTACCTTTGACATAAACAGCTCTCTATCATAGTCCTTTGACTTTAATTCTCTGATTGCCTCCAATGACCTAGATATTGCAGGTCGGGTAGCCCTCTCTGCCCCAATACATTCTAGCGCAACGTCCACACCTTCTGCCATTCTGGAATCAATTTGTCTCACCTGTTCCAAAATATGGACAGGCATAGGTCTGTTACCAGACACAGCAAGCATTCCATCTATAAAATCGTAAGCTGCTACTTTGAGCCACATTGCAGCAACCATCGGATGCTTGGCACCTGTCATTTTTTGCTGGCTAAAAAGGGAACTTATCAGCAATTTCTTGCCCAAAGCAGCCAGCATTCTTCTGTTTTTTTTCGCAATGATGTCTTTGGCAGCAGAAGACAGCATTAGCTTATTGTTATCTTTCAATACGATCATGTCTGTCAGATCAATAATGTGATCTTTTATGGGCCCTCTAAGATGCACCAGCTCAACTGGGCGGTTGTCGACCTGCACTACTTGATTGGATAGATTATCCTCTTGAGATAATGCAAATACTGCCAGATCGTATTCGCAGCAATCAAGCGACATTTTCGATGTACGACAGCCGACAAGTGCAACTGGGTACGTGATTTCACTAGCGAATTTCTTGATGGCTGCCGGTATTAGTTCAGGCAATAATTTCGCATACGCCGCTTCATGAATTTAACCTATTAGTTGGTATACAAGAGATCAATTCTAATATCTGAAAAGAAGCTATACGTCATACTTTATGAAGGACAGCATCAAGACGCATGTCGTCTCTGCTAACAAAAACAACTCCGATCCAGATCTTGTGAGAAGGGTCAGATCAGGCGAATTTAAAATCGCGGTTTATGGCCTTGGACATGTAGGCTCCCCTCTTGCCTCAGCATGGCTGCGAGCTGGCGCTCATCTAATAGGCGTAGACAGCTCATCTGAAGTACTTGAAAATGCAAGGAAGGGGAGAACACTCATCCCTGAGCCAGGAGTACACGAGGCGTTTTCAAAAGGGCTCAAGGAAAAGCGATTTCACCTATACGGCGACGCCATCAAGGCTTCTCAAGACAGCCATTTCAAGCTGATATGCGTACCGGTGCTGCTTACCAATTCATTCTCTGCAGACCTTTCTGCAGTAAAGCAAGTGACAACTGCAATTGGCCAAGGCCTGAAGAAAGGAGATGTTGTTTCACTCAATCCAAGTGTACCGCCTGGCACGTCTGAAGATATTGTCATACCTCTCTTAGAGGAAGAGAGTGGGCTGAAAGTAGAACAGGATTTTTACATGGTGTATAATCCAGAGCGCATCTATGAGGGTAGGGCTATTGAAGATATTGAAGTGCGATATCCAGCGATCGTGGCCGGCGCCGGTGTCAAGAGCTTAGAAATTGGCGCCAAGCTTTATTCCTTGGTGGCCAAGAAGGGAGTCTTAAAGATAAGTAACATGAGAACCGCAGAGGCTGAAAAACTCCTAGAAGGAGTCTACCGCGACGTCAACATCGCGCTTGCAAACGAGATGGCTAAATTCTGCGAAAAAGTAGGTGTTGACTTTTGGGTGGCCAGAGAAGCTGCCAACTCGCAGCCTTTCTGCCACATCCACAAGCCGGGGGCCGGCGTAGGCGGCGCATGCATACCAGTTTATCCTCAATTCATACTGCACGCAGCAAGCGAGAGTGGAGTCGAATGCAAGATCATAAGCTTAGGAAGGAATGTTAACGATTCGATGCCTGCCTATTGCGTAGAGCAGGCAATGAAATTGATTGATGTGGCTGATGTTTCGAATTGTATCGTAGCATTACTTGGACTGGGGTTCAGGGGCGATGTTTCAGACACACGCCTTTCACCTACTTACAAGGTGATTGAGGAGCTAAAGAAGTTGAAAGTAAAAGAGATCCGGGTTCATGACCCATTTATAACAAGCGATCGTAATCTTCCAAACGATATCATGCTAACATCGAACTTGGCAAAGGCGGCAAAGGATGCTGATCTTGTGATTTTGGTTTCAGACCATGCAGAATATCGTAAGATTACAAGTGAAGATCTAAATGGTGCAGCCATATATGATGGCCGCGGCACTCTTGATGGATCGCGATTTGCTGCGCTTAGATTTGCATCTATAGGTAAGCCTAGTTAGATTTAATACTGCTTGAAAAAAGATTTCACAGTGTTTGGCTAACAGTCGAGATCCTTTGCTAACAGTTGCGTGGAAAAATGATTCTGTGGAGTTCATCGATCAGACAAAGCTCCCAAACAAGCTCGTCTATGTAAGGTGCAAAGACTACAGGGAAGTAGCAGATGTGATTAGAAAACTTGTAGTAAGGGGCGCGCCAGCGATAGGAGTAAGCGCTGCTTTCGGTCTAGCCCTGGCAGCTCAACAGAGCAATGCCAAGACATTGACTGAATTAATGACAGATCTCGACAATGCATTCAAGGTGCTGCATGCGACTCGACCAACAGCAGTTAACCTTTTCTGGGCGTTGGAGAGGGTGATGGCAAAGGGTATGCAAGCCAAGACAATACAAGAAGCAAAGAGAGTGGTACTTGATGAGGCGCTAAAGATGGCCGAAGAGGATGTCGAAACGAACAGGAAAATTGGAGGCCATGGCCTCAAGCTATTCAAAGACGGCGATATGGTACTCACCCACTGCAACGCCGGCTCACTTGCGACAGTAGCTTATGGTACTGCCCTCGGTGTCATAAGGGCTGCTAGGGAATCTGGCAAACGCCTTAGCGTAATTGCAACAGAAACGCGCCCGGTGATGCAGGGTTCTCGTCTCACTGCGTTTGAGCTACTGCATGATGGCATAGATGTCAGCCTGATAACCGACACGGCTGTTGGCCATATGATGGCACGGGGTGCAATCAACCATGTTATCGTAGGCGCTGACAGAGTACTTCACACAGGCCATGTGTTCAATAAGATTGGGACATACCAAGTGGCAATTCTTGCCCATAAACATAATGTGCCATTTTACGTCGCAGCACCGTTATCTACATTTGATTTTGAAAGTAATCCTAATGATGTGGTAATTGAAGACAGATCAGCAGATGAAGTGGTAAAGGTCGGAAGGAAAAGGATTGCGCCCAAAGGAGTAAGAGTTTTCAACCCCGCCTTTGACATGACTCCACCGGAGCTTATCACAGGCATCATTACCCAGAAAGGCATCCTCACGCCCCCCTTCGATAAGAATCTTAAAGCATTGCTTGGCTGATAAAGTTTTTATCATGTTTTGTCCAACCCTATAGAATAGTAGGTATAGCAATGTCAACACAGCAAACAGTCACCGAAGAGCAAGTTTATGCAGCACTGAAAAAATGCATGGATCCGGAGATACCGGTCAATGTAGTGGACCTTGGGCTCATTTATGGAGTCAAGGTTGCTGGCGGTAAAGACGTAGACATCAAGATGACGATGACTACCAGAGGCTGTCCGCTTCATGATACTCTAGTGAGTGATGTCAAGCGCTACGTAGGCAAGGTAAATGGGGTCGGCAATGTGACCGTCGACATAGTATGGGATCCACCTTGGAGCCTTGAAAAAATGAATCATGATGTGCGAGAGAAGCTTGGATTTGGCAAGCCGAAGCTTCGATTCCAGATCGATTATGAAAAGAGCAAGCCCATAAAAATAGGAAAATTTGCAAAGCAGGATGATGGATCACTGATACTTGCAAATGATAAGGATCAAGGCTTCATGGTAAATGAAGCAATCGTAGAATTCTGGAATGCGTGCGACGGAACCAAGACCATCAACCAGATCACCGACCAATTCTCAGCCAAGCTTGGCATGCCAAGGCAGCAAGTCGAGCAAGAAGCCGTTCAGCTCCTGCAGCAATTACTTGAGGCTGAGCTTCTAAAGGCTTAACACTGAAGGATGGATCTTTTTTCTTTTTCTTATCCCCGGCTAGTTGTAGAGCTTGGCATGGGTGACGGCATACTGCTTGAAACCCTTGCCAAGCACGATGGCAATTCAATATATATCGGGATCGAGCGTGACAATGAGCAGTGCGGACAGGCCAGGTCAAGAATTGCCGTTTCCAATGTTATTATCATGAATAGCTCTTTTGAAGACATTGTTCCAACATTCTTGAATGAATCTATTGATCAGTTCATTGTGGTTCTGCCTGACCCTGCATTCATAGACGAGAAAAGAGAAGAGCGGTGGAAGCCGTTCTACAAATCCGTGTACTGTAAGCTAAAAAAACAGGGAAGTCTCGTGCTTGTTACAGAATTAACTGATGAGTTGTTACAGCCGGTTAGCAATGATCAGTACTTCGCATGGGCTGATTGGCTTAAGTCCTGCTTTCTCTCGCTTGGATTTACACTAGCGAATCAGCTCGATGGTGCACCCAGACAATATTTATCTCGCTGCATCAAGCAGTTCAGAGGAGACCCTGAACGCATACGCATGATTACCCTTGACCTGCTCAAGCAATAATGAAAAATCTCCGCAACCCCTTTTCCCTACAATCCTTATCCAACCTGCTAAAGATGGCTTTATACCGAATGCCATCAGTGCTCATGTGAGATTGTATTTTTTTGCGGTCATACTTGTATCCTGTGTTACTGGTCAATACTGCGCCATAGGAAACACATAAGGCCGGAGGAGAAATATCTTATATCGTCATACAAAAATAATACTGGTTCCCTACCCTTATGTGCGATAATACCTGTATATACCGTAACTGCAGCTCATTATCGATGATATTAATGGGTCTTTTGATAAAGATGACCGGCTTACGATGAGATTTTTATATAGACCAGAATTCTTGCACTAGAATAGATTCTGCTTCCAGACAAATGCTCATGCGAATAACAGACTAAACGTTAGCTGACTTATTCCTAACCTTATGCCTAATTGCAATATGGTTTGCCATGCACTCTCTTGAGCAAAACTCCGCCTTGCAGCCTTCATGTCTGCAGGGCACTGGCTCGAGGTCATTGAATTTTTTGTTGCAGTATCTACAAAGGGATTCAAGCTCAGCAAAGTCACAGTTCAGAAGTGATTCGCAGGAACGCTTTTCGCGGAACCACATCACCTCCGTGTTCGTATTTTCAGCGTACGTCAGGACGGTATCATAAGCTTCATAATAACCTGCGGCATAGAACTGACGAATGAAGATAGAGCCACCAGGATGCTTTTTTGACTCAGGATTTCGGCAGGCGACAAGCCACTTTTCGACAGGTACATCATCATCTGAAGCTATATTTTTCCTATTGTTGTCCTCTTCTGTTCTCATAATCCCTCTTGCCGATTACAATTTTAATCTCTTTCGATTCTAGCCGACAAAACTATTTTGCATCCGACAGGTATTCTAAAAAAGAAGAACTACTACTATGACATGATTAGAGGCTACAGCAGATTTCATTTGTTGTTGCAAAATGAATAGCATAGGCGTCTATGAATCTAATGGCGTCTAAGTGCGTCATGCAGATACTGATGCAGATAAGATATGTTGATCCTTTCCTGCTGCATCGTGTCCCTATGTCTTAAAGTCACGCTATCATCCTGCATTGTCGTCTTATCAACAGTTACCGCAAATGGTGTCCCTATCTCCTCAAGCCTTCGATAGCGTCTGCCTATAGACCCTGATTCATCGTAAAAAGTGTCAAAGTCATATTTTAGCTCCGAATTGATCTGGCGAGCTTTTTGGTCAAGCCCGTCTTTGGTCATTAGCGGCAATATGCCTACTAAAATTGGTGAAAGGTAAGGCTTTAGGCGAAGCACCACTCTATCATCGTGCTGCTCGTCTTCATAGTAAGAGTGTTCCAAAATTGCATAGAGGCTTCTGTCGATACCCATTGACAGCTCAAACACATGCGGCAGCACTTTGCTTTGGTTTGTAGAGTCTAATACTTCGAGGTTCTGCTTGCTTGTGATTGCATGTCCTTTTAAATCATAGTCAGACCGGTAGTTACATGCCACCAGCTCAAGCCATCCAATGCTGGTCTCGACCTCAAAATCAAATGCAACAGAGGCGTAAAATGCCTTTTCATCTGCTGATAGGTTCCTGAAACGGCTACGCTTAACATCAATCCCCGTCTTGTCATAAAATTCTATTAGAAGTGCGAGGTAGTATGTGATTAGCTTGTTCGGTGTCAACCCTTTACTGACCGCCTCCTCCGCAGTCACCTCAACTGTTGAAGATCCATCTGATAGCCGAAGCACGGTGTTCTTGACTTCTTCGAATTTTGGCATCTCATTCAGTCTGTCAGGGTTGCAAAAGATCTCTATCTCTGCTTGGTAAAACTCCCTTAAGCGAAGAAGGCTCTGCCTTGGTGCAATTTCGTTTCTGAAACTCTTGCCTACCTGTGCTATGCCAAGTGGAAGGTGACCTCTCATTGTCTTAAAAACACGAGCAAAGTCGACAAATATCGTCTGACAGGTTTCCGGACGGAGGTATGCTTCCTCTGCTGCAGGGCCGATACCAACAGGAAACATCATGTTGAACTTGTTTACCTCTCCAAACTCGCCCTCGCAGTTTGGGCATCGCAGATTGTGCTTTTTTATGAGTGCTTTGATCTCTCCTTCTGCCATTCTTTCTAATACTTTCTCACCCGTTTTCTCCGTGATGTAGCGGTCTGCCCGGAAGGTAGATCCGCACTTTATGCATTTTACTATCGGGTCAGTAAAATTGCCGATATGACCTGAGGCAACAAAGACACTCTTGCTCATTATCTGACAGCCGTCAATCTCGAGCATACTATCACGCCGTACAAGCTCGCGCCGCCATAGCTCGATAAACTTGTTTTTCATGTTGACGCCTCTCGGCCCATATTCCCAAAAGCCGGCAGGCGCATCAGAATAAATTTCGCAACTTGGAAAATAGAATCCTCTCTCCAGTGCCAATTTCATTACTTCCTCGTAATTAGCCACCATCTGCAAGAGCAGAAATCTCTGAGAGGCTTTAAATTTATGCCCTGGATCCATTCAAGACTCCCATTTGCAAAGACATAACATTTTATCTCGGTCACATTCCCCTACGTCTCAGGTTGAAGGTATCAGACAGGACACATGGGGTAGAGTATGCCATCCGTGACGTTATCACTCATGCCCACAAATACCAGTCCTCCGGCAAGGAGATAATCTACCTCAACATAGGAGATCCTGTCAGGTTTGACTTCAAGACACCAGAGCACATCAAGAGAGCCCTTGTAGATGCCGTTATGCATGATGAAAATTATTACACTGATTCTGAAGGTCTGCTCGAGCTCCGGCAAGCGATTATGGAAAAAGAGTCTGAGAAAGGATTCCATGTTACAGTTGAAGACATCATTGTAACCAACGGAGTATCAGAAGGGCTTGACATGACCATGGCATCTATCGTTGATCCCCGCTCTGAAGTGTTGATGCCCGGTCCATACTATCCTCCGTATGCTTCATATGCAAAATTTTATGGCGGCAAGCCTGTAGAATTCAAACTTCATGAAGATGGAAGGCCAAACCTCGAGGACTTACGGAGCAAGATAACTCCAAACTCCCGTGCACTGTGTATCATTAGCCCAAACAATCCCACAGGTGAAGTCTTCGATCGAAAGAGCCTTCAACAGTTGATAGACATCGCAACCGAATATGACCTCTATGTCATTTGCGATGAAATATACGACAAAATTGTATTTGATTCTCCCTTCACTGGCATAGGCAAGGTGGCAAAGGATGCACCTGTTATCTTGCTCAACGGCTTTTCAAAGGCCTATCTGATGACTGGCTGGCGCTGTGGCTATATCTGCCTGAACAGCAGCTCCAAAAGGCTTGGAGGATTGCGCGAGGATATACCGAAGCTTGCAAGAGTGCGAATAGCTGCAAATCTACCTGTCCAATTAGCAGCAGTGCAGGCTCTTCGGGGTTCTCAGGCACATATATACAATATGGTTGATAAGCTGAGGATGAGGCGAGATTATGTGGTCAAGCGCCTCAACGCAATGGGTCTCCAATGTAAAGTCCCGCGTGGTGCATTTTATATTTTCCCCAAGATCAATACCGATAGCCGCTGGAAGGACGACTTGCATTTCGTAATCGACCTACTCAATAAAACCGGCGTACTTACAGTGCACGGCTCAGGCTTTGGCTCAATGTATGGGTCAGGCCACTTCAGGATCGTCTATCTGCCGCCAGAAGAAATATTGGAAAAAGCAATGGACAAGCTTGAATATTTCTTGAATACCAAATAATGAACTGGGAAGGGCTGCGTCATTAAAGAATTGATTCTTATAGAAGAATATTTTATCCCTGTATGTTCGTCCTCTTTCTTTACTTTGCAAATGTCTTAAGCTTGCCTCTCATCTCCTTGTCCTTAGAAATAGATGGATGAGATGGGTCTACAAGGATGACTTCGTACCAGATGTTCATGCCATCCTTGTGAAGGAAGTATGAGCCTAGCACCTCAAGGTTTGGGAACTTTTCGCTTACTCTTCGCTCAGCAACCTTGCGCATACTAATGCCCTGCTTGATATGGACGACACCTATATGTTTAGGCCTTCTACCTGAAACTGGTCGCTGTTTTCTCATGCCCCCTCTACCTACACGAGCTCGGACAATAACCAGGCCCTGTTTGGCCTTGTAGCCCAGCGTCCTTGCTCGATCAAGTCTGCTTGGTCTCTCTATCCTGTGGATAGTTGGCTCTGCTCTCCAAGCTACCGCCTTGGATTTGAGCTCATCGGAATTCTCCTTCCACATTCGATGCCATGTTTGGGCCATATAGCTGTGCATGATATTACTTTTCATGATTTCGGCCCCCTTATATGTCATATTACGCCGCGCAAAATTTGAATAACCTTTTCTGCAATAACCCTTGAGGCAAGCTCTTGTGCCTCTTTTGTCTGCGCGCCAATATGAGGAGTACACACGATGTTTGTCAGATTCATTAATTGCTTGTTCGCAGGAGGTTCCACGTCAAAGACATCAAGTGCTGCTCCTGCAAGCCTGCCACTCTTTAGGACTTCGTAAAGTGCCATTTCATCAATTATCTCACCTCTGGAAGTGTTTATCAGGTAAGCCGTTGGTTTCATTTTGGCTAGCCTCTCTGAATTAAACATGCACTTTGTCTCCGGCGTCCCCGGTACATGGCACGTTACAAAATCTGAACTTTCCAGAAGGGTATTCAAGTCAGTCACTATCATACCAGTTTCACTGATGAATTCACGATTAATTGGATATGGGTCGTAGCCTATTAAGTTCATGCGTAACGCTCTTGCCATCCTACCGATGTTGCGCCCGATGTTTCCGACACCTATGATGCCAAGGTACTTGCCTGACAGTTGCGTGCCCATGAGGTCTTTTTTGATCCAATTTCCTCGCTTGGTCTCTGCATCTGCCTTTGGTATGCTCCTGGCTAGAGATAGCATGAGTCCGATAACAAGCTCGGCCACTGCTGTAGAGGCGGCTTCAGGTGCATTAATTACTCTAATCTTCTTAGCATCAGCAGCCTTGACATCGACGTTATCCAGTCCTACGCCCACGCGGGCAATTATCTTGGCTTGAGTAGCAGCGTCAACAACCTCCTTGGTGACCTTAGTTCTGCTTCTTACGATTAGAACATCATAATCCTTAACTGATGAGACCAGCTCAGCTGGCGTGATCCCGGGTTTATAGTGGACGGCTAGCCCTGCGCGCTTCATGCTGTCGATCCCAACCTGATCAATAGAATCACAAACTAGCACCTTGCCGCTGACTTGCACGGAGCTTTGAGAATTTTAGTAGTAATATAATGTTTGTTGACTGAGAGAATACCATAGTAATTGTTTACATTGAAAGAAAGATAGTCATTCTCAAATATTGCCATATTGATCATAATTGATCTCCCCTTCCGAATTTTCGCTATTGTGGCTTCTGCTGACACATTTATCACGTATCTATAGAGGAAATCCTGATCAAATGGGTGTGTTTTCAGCAGCATTCTCATGATCGTAACCTAGATTATGACCTGTCAAATAATGGATCACATCAAAACACAAATTATTTCTTTAACTTTCCAATCCCAAGGATTTCTTATGAATGCGATACTGCTGATTTCAAGGTCCTGTATGATGCTATTCTTACGAAGTGATTCCTGACTTGGGTTATCCCTCATTGCCATATCAATTTCCTGAAGCAGAGTTTGCTTAAGATTCTTGCTGCTAATAGATGTGCCTATGTGATGGGAGGATAATAATAGTAAAAAGTACTAGCATTTCCTTGCATAGAAAATGGTCTACTGCGCATTGCTACCTTCCATTTTAAGTGTTTTAGAACCCAAATTATGCTCTGCTTCGGAGATCGTAGTTGTTTCAACCCTGTGAAGGTCCTATGCCACTATTCCTTATCGAGTTTGCAAACTTACTAATATTCTTGCCCTTGTTTGCCTATTAGATAGGAGCAACTATTGTCTCATAAAGGCATCAGGCCATCATATTTTCGAAACGAATTTTTGGCGAACTCTTAAAACTATAGCTTTGATGTATTGCTTAAAGTGTGGCTTTGATTATGGTAGATAGCAAAGCAGCAAGCTACATCCTCCGAATACAAAGAGATGAGCTAGAAAGACAGCTCTATGGCCAACGCGTGGTCTATGTCGGCATAAAACGCAGCTGGCTGCATACTACAAAATTGCTGTTTATCCGAAAATCTGCATTCATTGGTTCAGGCATAATTGATAGGTTTGTATCACTTGACGAGCTAAGAGAAGATGAGAAAAAGATATGTCTTGAAAATAACTATTACGGCAAGATTGAGATTGCAAAACTGGTGCGGTTTTATCCTGTGGTTGCAGTAGAAGATACGCCTGTCGCAGGCCGGAATACCCTTGGGCTACATGGTGCCAGTCTGCCGTGCTCTGATGCTCTTCAAATTGAACGGCTTGCAAGGGCAAGGCTAATAACATAACGACAGATTTTCGTCGATTAATTTATTACAGCGGATTCTTTTAGTATTGCGCATTTGGCTATGTCGTTCAGGATTGACAAAGATTCTCTTGGCGAAGTCAAAGTTCCATCTAGCGCCTACTATGGACCTTTTACAGCTCGTGCAATCCACCAGTATAAGGTGACTGGCCAAAAGGCCCATATCAACCTGATAAGAGCTTATGTTATGATCAAGCGCTCGGCCGCGCTTGCAAACAATGAGCTCAATATGCTGGATAGTGACAAGGCGCAGGCGATAGTCCAGGCGTGTGATGAAATATTGACAGGCAAGCTACTCGATGAGTTCGTGGTTGACGCAATCAACTCAGGCGCTGGAACTGCATTTAACATGAACGCCAATGAAGTTATTGCAAATAGGGCATTAGAGATCATTGACAGGACAAAAGGCGAATATGAAATCATAAGCCCAAACGACCATGTTAACATGTCGCAGTCGAGCAATGACACCTTCCCAACCGCGATGCATGTTGCCATTTTGCTCAACACAATGGAGACGACTTCCTCTCTTGATAAATTGATTGCTTCCTTGGAAAGGAAGGCAAGAGAATTCGCCGGGCTCATCAAGATTGGCCGAACTCATCTGATGGATGCAATTCCAGTTACGCTTGGAGCCGAGTTTGAGCAGTATGCTTATTCGCTCAAGCAAGCAAGGGCAAGGCTTGTTCAGGCAATGGATGGCTTGTGCTATGTCGGCCTTGGGGGCACGGCGGTGGGCACAGGTGCCAATACTCCAAAAGGCTACAGACAGCTCGTCATTCCTCACCTATCAAAGATTTCAGTGCTGGACTTGAAGCCCTCTGAGAACATGTTTTACTCCCTCCAGAGCAAATATGATGTGGCAAATTGTTCATCGGCGCTTCGCAATCTTGCAATAGATCTCAACAAGATGGCAAATGATATCCGACTTATGGCATCGGGGCCGACGGCTGGCTTTGCCGAAATTCTGATCCCTGCAGTGCATGCGGGCTCATCTATAATGCCGGGCAAGGTCAACCCATCGCTTGCAGAATGTCTTAACATGGTATGCTTTAATATAATAGGAAACGACGTTTCAGTTGCAATGGCAGCCCAAGCGGGCCAGTTTGAGTTAAATGTCATGCTGCCGGGCATGTTGAAATGTATTCTTGACTCAACTGACATGCTAAAGAACTTCTTGCCGATATTTGCGGCCAACATGGTGGACGGCATTGAAGCAAATAAGGACCGGCTGGAATCGTATATAGAGAAAAGCCCCGTGTTAGTCACATTACTTAACCCATATATTGGCTATCTAAAAGCAGCTGAAATATACAAGGAGTCGCTCAAGACCAACAAGAGCATTCGCGAGTTGGTTATGAGCAAAGGATTGATGACAAAGGAGCAGCTTGACAAGGCGTTATCAAAGGAAAATATCCTTGGTGCCTCCGTTTAGTTCTTTTGTTTTTGAATAATGCCTTGACGGGTTCTTTCAATGCATAGAATGGTTGTGCCAATAAGTGCTGCCTGCAAGACATAACCACCAATTATTAAGATTACCGCGTTGAATGGTTTGGAAAATGTTGTCATCATCTCGACATGGGGTGATGCAAGCGAGTTCCCCACCATTACAATGACAGCAAGCGGGATGCACGCATAGAGTGCTTTCCGAAAGCCCTTGTAGGTCAGAATCCCTAGCGTAATGAACAACAGCTCAAGTGCTATAGCCCTGTCTAAGAGTTGCGGGTCGCCAAACGGGATCGCAATTGCACCCACTATGCTTATTGCCGCAAGTATAATGACAACAGGAGTAAAGCGCATCACAATTTATTTATCAAAATTTCAATTAAATCTTTTTTGCTAACTATTAATAACGATCTTTAGTATTCTCAGAAGA
The DNA here is from genome assembly GCA_045809585.1 of Nitrososphaera sp. Lineage (GTDB taxonomy): Archaea > Thermoproteota > Nitrososphaeria > Nitrososphaerales > Nitrososphaeraceae > Nitrososphaera. The sequence goes on from JBJMEE010000003.1 coordinate 21,562, forward strand.
TATGAAGGCTGCACGAATAATAAAAACGAACGAGCCGCTTGAAATCAAAGATGTTAACATCCCAAAGCCAAAGAGCGATCAAGTTCTTGTAAAGGTTGAAAGTGCAGGTGTGTGTCACAGTGATCTGCATCTATGGGAAGGCGGGTATGCTGGCCCTCAAGGCGTGTTTATGAAGGTTGAAGACCGCGGTGTGAAGTTCCCTCTTACACCTGGCCATGAAGTTGCCGGAACGATCGATGAAATGGGCGAATCAGTCACGGGTTTTTCTAAAGGCGATAAAGTGCTAGTTTATCCTTGGATAGGCGAGGGTACTTGTCCCGCATGTCGCATTGGTGAAGAAAACATTTGTGATAGCCCAAGAAGCCTTGGAATATACCAAGACGGGGGGTATTCAGAAATGGTTCTTGTCCCAAGCCACAAATATCTAGTCAAGCTGCAGGGGCTCGATCTAAATTCTTCTGCGTCGCTTGCCTGCTCCGGCCTCACGGCATATACAGCTGTTAAGAGGGCAGAGTCGCATCCGGGTCAAACGGTTATCGTAGTCGGAGCCGGCGGCCTTGGGTTAATGGCAGTGCAGCTTGCCAAGGCAACAACAAATGCGCGAATAGCCATTGTGGACATTGACGAGAAGAAACTTGCGGAGGCAAAGAAACTAGGAGCTGACGAAATTATCAATTCAGCAGATGGAGACCCTGTCAAGGGCGTCAAGGAAATCACAGATGGCCTCGGCGCGGAAACAGTCATTGACTTTGTCAACAACGGTAGGACCGCGCCAAACTCTCTTAATATGCTCAGAAAGAGGGGTCGCCTTGTGATGGTAGGGTTGTTTGGCGGATCACTAGAACTGAACCTTCCACTTGTCCCCCTGCGGGCATTTACATTGACAGGAGCCTATACCGGCAAGTTCGCCGACCTAGTGGAATTGGTTGCCTTGGCTAGGACGAACAAGATACAATCATTAGTGTCTAGAAAATTTACGCTAGATGATGCAAACACCGCACTTGAAGAGCTCAAGGCAGGCAAGATTATTGGAAGGTCGGTAATCAATCCCTAAAAGCCAAAATGCTGCTATTGTTGTTGTCTGTGTCGTAGAGAGGGTGTCTGCTCTCCAGAACTTTATTAATTCAGATATCTTCTAGCAGTTGCGTATGATCCCGGCCAGCAGCCCGATTAGGATGTAGCTACTAACATACTTTTATGTTTTTATTCTATATAATTCTGGTCTGAGATACTTCAATAATCTCTGAACTTCTTATAAAGTTTAAGAGCCTAAAACTATCGTGGCAAGCGAGGATAAAACTAATACTTATGACGAGACAGTAAGCAGGACAACCTCAGAGCCTACGGCTGATGTCACAGTTACTGAAGAGACAGCTATAACGGCGGTACCAGCCGGCGAGGTTGAGACATATGAAGTGCAGTCGGAAACAACAACATCGGAGGAAGAGTCTGTCTCTACAAAAGCCAAAGAGGCCGGAAGATCGCTCAAAGATCTTATTTATTCGCTTGGCAAAAAGACAAAGGAAGTAACTGAAGAAAAAGCACGGGAACTTAAATCTCAATCAGTCGATATTAGCACTAAAACAGATGCACAAGACATCCAGCACCTGGGTGATGACATTGAAAAGCTGATTACAGTCTTTGAAGACACGATGACAGAGATACGCAAAGAGCCATATGACGAGCAGGAAAAGCTGCTCGTCGGATACAAGAAACTGCTGGAAGAGCAGATTAACGTCATCAATGCAAGGCTATCCATGGCTAAACGTCTAAAGCCAGGTGCCTGACTGAAAAGGATCCTCCCACTCTACTCTACCAGTAGTTTGCTTGCAATATCCTTTACCACTACAGACTTGACGTTCACAAACTCCTTGATGCCAAATTCGGAAAGCTCCCTGCCAATACCGGACTTCTTGACTCCACCAAATGGTAGACGCGGGTCAGACTTTACCATTTCATTCACGGACACTATGCCAGTTTCAACTTGACGTGCCAGTCGTATGCCTCGACTGATGTTATTTGTCCATAAGCTCGCGCCAAGTCCAAATTCGGAATTGTTGGCTTCTCTTATCGCTTCTTCTTCGTTGTTGACCACTATAATCGGAGCTGCTGGGCCGAACACTTCTTCCCTCACGACTTCCATGTCGTGGTTCACATTTGAGATTATAGTCGGCTCATAAAAGAACCCCTCCCTGTTGATAGGTCTGCCACCGATTAGCACCCTCCCGCCCTTGTACTTTGCATCATCTACCTGCTTGGCAAGTGCGTGCCTCTGGCTGTCTCTAACAAGGGGCCCTACGGTGGTCTTGGAGTCAAGCGGATCGCCAACGACTTCAGCTTGCGTATTTTCTACAAACAACATTGTGAACTTGTCTGCAACCTCCTTTACAACAATAAATCGCTTGGCAGCTATGCAGCTCTGACCATTGTTCAGAAGCCTCGACTGAGTTGCCATATAGGCAGTCTGGTTAAGGTCGGCATCTTCGAGTACGATAAAGGGGTCGCTACCCCCCAGCTCTAATACGAACTTTTTCAGATCTTGAGAAGCAAGCTCGGCCACTCGTCTGCCTGTGTTGACACTTCCGGTAACAGAAACGGCGTCAATATTTGATTGCACTAGTGCCTCGCCAGCCCTATAGTCGCCTACTACTGCCTGAAAAATGTTTTCTGGAAAGCCAGCATCCATGAATGCCTGTTCTATTTTTATTGCACTTCCCAGGCAGATGCTCGAGTGCTTCAATATACCGACGTTTCCCGCGGTCAGCGCTGGCACTGCAAACCTCATGACCTGCCAGAATGGAAAATTCCATGGCATGATACATGCCACGACTCCGAGCGGCTCAAACGATACGAAGCTTTTGCGAAATTCAGTCGGTATTATTTCATCACGCAAGAATGCTTCTGCGTGCTCGGCATAATAGTCGCAAACCCATGCACATTTTTCGATTTCCGCCAAGGATTGCCTGATCGGCTTACCCATTTCTTCCGTGACCAGCCTTGCATATTCTTCCCTGTTTTTCCTCATTACTCTGCCTAGCCTACGCATATATTCAGCGCGCTCTACAACATCCAACTTTTTCCACTTGGAAAATGCTTCTCTGGCGGCCTTGACCTTCCTGCTGACTTCATCAGAGGTTACGTTTTCATAGGTCGCAAGAATCTTTCCAGTGGCAGGGTTGATAGTTTCAATCTTGGACATTCGCGACAGTGATTGTACTTCCATACATAAGAAATTATGTGTATCCCGCGGGCAGGATTTGCTCCAAATGGTTTTTTTGACCAGTTTGTTTGAGCCTGCGACTCTTCGGTTACTGCATTATTGTACGCCCGATAGGCTGCTTCACGCGGTCAGCTACTGAGAAGCCGACATCTACAGCCGAAAGCTCTACCAGGCTGAGCTACCGCGGGACATTTCCGTTTGTTGCAAGAATGCTATATAATTGTGGCGTCAGAGATACTTGGCAACCTCGAGCACAAAATAAGAGATAATTTTGTCAGCTCCGGCCCTCTTTATTGAGACAAGCGAGCAAACCTTCCATTCCTCTTCATCGATCCACCCACGCATTGCAGCGGCCTTTATCATTGCGTATTCTCCGCTGACGTTCTGAACTGCTACTGGATAATTGAACTTATTCTTTGCCATCCTGACAAGGTCAAGGTACATGAGAGCAGGTTTTATCATGACCATGTCTGCCCCTTCATAAATATCAGTTTCTATTTCCCGCAGAGCAAGTCTAGAGTTCGTATACGATACTTGATACGATGACTTATCTACCCGCTTAGTCGTTTTTGCGAATGCTGCTGACCGAAAGGGCGTATAAAGGGATGAAGCGTGCTTGGCAGAGAAGGAGAGTACTGATGCATCAAGCCCACGGTTATAAAGCTCCTTCTTGATTGCATAAACCTGCCCGTCCATCATGGCAGAAGGTGCGATTATATCTGCGCCGGCTTCTGCATGGCTTACCGCGATCTTCGCTAGGATCTTTAGCGTAGCGTCATTGTTTACCTTGCCGTCGTTGCTGGCGATGCCGCAATGTCCAGTCAGGTTGTACTGGCAAATGCAAACGTCTGTTGCAACACTCATCGCTCTACCAAAGGATGATTTGATTTCCCTTATTGCTTCCTGGACAATGCCTTTTCTGTCAAAAGCAGATGAGCCAATTGGATCCCTGCTCTTCGGTATGCCAAAGATAATCACTGATGAAATACCGCCATCAACAATTGATTGCATACGCTGCGTGATCTTTTGAATAGGCGTCACTGCCATTCCTGGCATTGATTTTATCATGCTTGGACTATCAGAAACAAACACAGGAAATACAAGGTCGCTTTTGCATAGGCCCGAGGAGGCAAATATTTTCTTGTAGCTTTCCTCGTCGCTGCATATGTTTTGCCGCTGCAAAGGATATACTCATTACTTGGCTGGCCCTCTATGAATATATGTTTTCACAGTAGCACTAATAATCAATCACAAAACTCAAATGACATCCAAAGGCCGAAAGCTAATATGTGCAGAATAACTGTAGGCATTCCTTCGTACAATGAAAGGCAAAACATAACAAACCTCCTACAGGCGATTGAAGACCAGCACACACGGATATTTGAAGTCCTTATTTCAGATGATTCATCTGATAATACGCCTAGCCTTGTGCGGGATTTTGCCCAGCATTCGTTGCTTGACATCCAACTTTTCCACCATGATAAAAGAAGGGGTGCAGCAGCTGCGTGGAATGAAATTATTCAAAGAGCTGCTGGCGAAATCATCGTCCTTTATGATGCTGACACCATTCCTCACCCTTACTGCACCGAACAGCTTACATCGCACATTCAAGGCAATGTTGGAATCTGTGCATCAAATTCTCAGCCGGTACAATCAGCAGGCATAGCTGGCAGAGCGTCTGTATTCATCTCCAGATGGCTCAGGTCTGTCA
>JBJMEE010000004.1:0-17978 GCA_045809585.1 Nitrososphaera sp.
CTTTGTCTTCGTGTTTATTCAGTTTGTAGTAGAGGTATCTTGCTGCTAAACCGCAGGCTATAGGAAGTGCTACATTCTTACCGATGAATAGCGTAACAGATATTTACTTCAGCAATTCCTGGCGAAGCAGTAAAATAGTAAAATTGTGTTGCAGCTTAATACCGTAGGCAATGGGATAAATAGTCTTCTCATGAGATTTTTCGATCTTATCCTCCGGAAAGAGATCTCACTCCCAAGCGATGTCGCTTTAGTTAATTATATGAGAAAACCATTTCGATTATCCTTTGTGTCTGCTCTGACATTGCTGTTTCAAACCAGAGCTATATTATAAAATTCATTTTGCGTCAGCTGAGCTGATACAAACGAATTTTCGACCCTTAACCGATGCGAATAGGTTCAGTCACTCAAGGAAGTATCTTATGACACCGATTCATTCATTCAAACACCATATAATGGACTCTGCACAGAAAGAGCAACAACAACAATAATAATAATATTGTATGAATTCGTGCTAGCTTTTTCTTATCTGGTCGACTAGCGTCCCGGGTTTAATCTCGTCTGCCTTCTTGAATTCTATCGAGTCAACAGCAGCATATTGTGGAAGCACATCAAATTTATGCGGCTTTGTTAGATCATGCCATCCAAACTTGATGTACGTCATGCCGCCGCTGTAATCGCTCTTGAATTTATTCAAGCTAGCTAGGCCAGAAGATGAGCGGTAAAGTACGTAATTGATCCTTTCAGAGCTCATTTCTATGGGGTATGAAATAAACTCGTATCTTGCAGGGTGCTCCACAAATACAGTATGAAAGATAGGAACCTCTTGCCGCTGACTTGCCATTACTTTTTCCCACCCCCTGTCTGCGTTGTAGCGCAAATCAAAAATAGGAGCTATGACGCGCTGTTTTTTGTCGCCAAAGTATCCTATCCCAAGAAATTCTGAGAACCTGACGATGGCGGCAGATGTCCCGTCGTTCTGCAAGATAGTCTACTGAACCATTGATCGATATATAATACTACATCGATAGACATTTTCAACTTTATATCTATGGATGCAATATATCATTACAATGTTTAGCCGGATAGGAGCGGTCATATTGCTTGTTTCCGACATCAAAAGGTCCATCCGATTCTATCACGACACCCTTGGTATGGAGCTAAAGCAAGAGTCAAAGGACTGGACAGAGCTTTCAACACGCGGCACAGTGCTTGCGCTACACCCTGCGAGAAAAAAGAAGATCAAAAAGAACAATGGAATGCTAGTGGGCTTTAGCATAAGCGACTTTGACGATGTTATTAACAGCCTGAAAAAGAAAAGGGTCAAATTCTACAAAAAGCCCAAACAGGAGCCGTTTGGTAAGCACACAATAATCCAAGATCCTGATGGGCATTTGATATCAATTGTTCAGATGCCTCAGGAGGAGCTTTCGCAAATTCCATATTATCACGGCTTTGCGCCGGCCTGATCCTTGAACCATATATACACTGGAATCAGGGGATGCACTAACCTCGTCTCTTGTGCACCTTTTCTATTGTAGCACACCATGACCATCCTTTGAGCTAGTGCCGAGCGGATATCTGACGTAAGTTGAGAATCCTTAAGCGGGCCGTATATCTCCAAAAAGTAGTCCTGCCTGTAGTAAGCAACATGATGTGCAAAGCAGTCAGATATTATCGTTGGATCTCTTGATATTCGATTCTTGACATCCTGTGATTTTCTTTCAACAGCCAATTGTAGTTCTCTATTGATGTAGTTACTTCTGATGTATTCCGTTTCAAGCTTGCTTGTGGAACTGTTGATGTATTTGTCAATCTCTTTCCCCAGCTGGGAGGCAGTGTGCTGCGCAAGACTGCCGACTTCGTCAATCTCATCTTCTCTTACCATGTTGTTTCTGCCGTATAGATACATTATGCACATCAGCTCATCTGGGTTTACAAAGGGAAAGTTTCGTTTACCTGTAATAAATTCAGAGATGCGCTCTGCCATGTCATCGGGCAGGATCATGGCCATATGGGAGTCGATAACTATCATGTGAGAAAAACTATTTAACGTGCATATAGTTGTACGCATCTTGCAAACCAGAGTATGTTTGAAATTGATAGCACAAGGAAGATTCATCTCATCGTGCACGGACAGCATCAGCTAATAGAGCCTACTAAGGACAAGCTTGTTGCCACCAAATTCCTGCGAGAGAACATGCAGTCTGCGTCCCTTGACAAGGCCGGCGACATTGGTGATTATGTGGCGATGCTGTGGCCGCCCATGGCTCCAAAAGAGATCGTTGTGAGCCAGATAACTGGCACAGGCAGTGACAGCGGGCAGCAGGGGATGGGTGCATGGGCTTCAATAAGCCAGAAGGAACTTTTTAGGGTACCCTTATGACATTCGATAGAAGAATTGTTCCTCACAAGCTGACCATTTTTACAAGCGGAAGACAATTAGTTTAGCTTATGGTTTAGCGAATTACACACCCGCAATTAATAGCAAATCCTCCAATCGAATTTGCATGAATGCTTTCGATAAGAATTGGAATAATCAAAATAGGACAAGCGCAGGAGACAGGTTGAAAGAGGCCCTGGCAGCTCAGGGTCCTCTCAAACCTAGACTAGAGACCGCATCTAACAAGCTACAGTTACAGATATCAAAGTTAGACACGATAGTTACCAAACTAAACGAGAGAGATGCCTCTTTATTTAGGCGAGTAGTCGATGCTGTGCAGAGGCACGACACTGATACTACAAAGGTGCTCTCAAACGAGCTGGCCGAGGTGCGCAAGGTCTCCCGCACTCTTGGGCAGGCCAAGATGGCATTTGAGCAGGTCTCCATGAGATTATCAACAATACATGACATGGGAAATGTAATGGTCGCACTGGAACCAGCAATAGCCTCAATAAAGAGTCTAAAGCCTGGCCTTGGAAAGTTCGTACCAGGTGCCGATAGCGAGATCAACACCATGCAGACTTTGCTCAACGGCATAATGATGGAGTCTTTGCAGAGCAGCGGCGGCTCTGGAATCGAAGTCAATACCGGCTCAGGCAGCGACGTCGACCAGATAATGATGGAAGCTTCGGCAGTCGCAGAGCAGAATATGAATGACAAGTTCCCATCGATCCCGGCTGGCAGCTTCAGGATCTCAGACACCGAAAGTCAGCAGTGATGTAAAATGGTATCAAGAACTGGAATATTAGCAGTCTTTGGAGCGATAGGGTTTGCTATAGGGTTTCTAGCATTCTTAGCATCGCCTACGGTTGCAGACGCATTAGCAACTATCCTGCATGTGGATGCAAACATTGTCTTTGCCCTGGTAAGCGGAGTGGCAGGAGCAGCCATTAGCACGAGCGTGATAACCCTATGGGCGAGAAGACCCTAGAACCCTTCACTCTTTCTTTTCTTTTGCTGCTTCCCCTTTTCTGTATCCGTGTGTGAACCTTGCATCATACACTTTTGAATATTCATATTTTGCTGGGGCAATAGCCTCCCCGACAATTATCAGTGCGGTTTTGATTATCTTGGCTTCCTTCGTCCTCTTAGCAATGTCTCCAAGCATCCCCTTGATTATTTTTTCGTCTTCCCATGTCGCTCGATAAACTACAGCAGCTGGCGTCTTCTCAGTATAAACTCCGCCCTTTAGTAGCTCATTTACTACATCGCCTATTAGGTGCACGCTCAGATAGAATGCCATCGTTGCGCCATGTTTGGCAAGCTCTGCTATCAATTCGCGCTCTGGAACTGGCGTGCGAAGCTCTGCCCTTGTTATTATTAAAGTCTGTGTTACACCCGGCAGAGTCAGCTCTAAGTTCATGTCTGCAGCAGCTCCTAACAAAGCAGTTACGCCTGGCACCACCTTGCATTTTATGCCGTTTGACTCCAGCTTGTCTATCTGCTCTCTAATTGCGCTGAAGAGCGCTGGGTCTCCATCGTGGAACCTTATAACAACCTTGCCCTCCTTAGCAGAATCGTACAAGATCTGATAGATCTTTTCTCTGTCAATTACTGCTGCATCGTAGAGCTGCACACCTTTCTTGGCGTACTGCAGAATCCTAGGGTTAAGAAGCGAGCCGGAATAAATAATAGTGTCTGCTTCTTCTACCAGCTTTTTTGCCCTAAGCGTGATAAGTTCAGGATCGCCAGGGCCTGAGCCGACAAAATATACCGTCCTAGTCTCTGGCATTTTTCTTTGCCACCATAATAGAAAAGTACTTTTCAGTCGGGCCTTTTTTGCCACGAAGCTCTGAAATCTTTTTCATCTCAAACACCTCGCCCTTGTCTGAAACATTCTGAGCTATTGCAACAGTCGCACTGTCGGGAAACCCGGCCTCACCCAGCATTTCAATTACACTGTCAAAGTAGCGTCCGTCCTTTAGAAAAATGACAGTATCACAGGCACTGGCTGTGCGCTTGACTTTTTCCAGATCATAACACGCAGGTACGATAGCTACGGTTTCGTCTCCTTCTGCCAAGCTTATCCCTGCTTTAGCGGCAATTGCAAACATGGATGTCACACCGGGCACAATTTCGATTTCGATGTCCCTATGCGTCCTCTTCAATTCGCGCTGGATATAGATCCAGGTGCTGTAGAGCGCCGGGTCTCCAACTGTGAGATATATGACTTTTTTGCCAGTTCTGACTGCACTTGCAATTTCATCAGCGTTTCTCTTCCAGTAGTTCCTGAGCGATTCCCTGTCTTTGACCATCGGAAAAACAAGGCTAACTGTCCTGGTAAACTTGCCAATATATTTTTCAACAACAGAAAGCGCGATGCTGGATTTGCCCTCCCTTGAAGTGGGTGCAAATATCACATCTGCTTTTTTTATGAGGTCTGCTGCCCGCACAGTGACAAGCTCTGGGTCTCCGGGGCCGCATCCAATACAGAAAAGCTTCATGGGTTACAGCACAATCGCAGAGCAATTTAAGTTTACTATGGATAGAGCTGATCACCTGTGTAGCGGTCGATGATCCTTATGGCCTTAGTCGGGCAGGTGGCTGCCGCAGCATGTATACTTTCATAGTCGGCGCAGGTTTCACACTCAACCCTTGCCTTCGGATTGACCATCTTGTTCTTTTCCACCACAAAAACTTTTGGCGCAAGAACTTCACAGCTGCCAAACGCCATACATAGCGAAGGCTCGACAATTATGTGGAACCTGCCCCTTGGCATATCAAGTAAGTATGGCTCATTGAAAACATCTGCAACCACGCTTTCGTTTGCCATTTTCCATGGCTTGGGGTTTGTATACACTGGCTCTTGTTTCGGCTTCATCTGCCGCGTGATATCAAATTCGATCTTGTCGTATCGTGCCCTATTTGCTCCGTCTGACAGAACTTCAAACGCAGCGTTTATTTTTTTTATCATTTCTTCAGCAAAGACCGAGTTGTTCCTATCCGGATGATATTTTCGGGCAAGCCGTCTATACGCGTACTTGATCTGCTTGTAGCTGGCCTTTTCCGAAACGCCAAGAACTGCATAGTAGTCTTTGCTGTCTGTCAAGTCTAGACAATTTAGGCTGACTCAATTATTATGTCTTATTCTAAAAACACTACTTGATAGTATAGATTTTTTGAAGGATTTCGTACTGGTCAATTCATAGACAATTTATGGTAGTTTGCCAGATATTCCATTGTTACCACTCAACCCTACTAGTCACTTTCCAAGAGGGTTGATTTACCGTATGTAAAGAAACCTTCTATCACCCTTCAGTTACCATGACAGGAAATCTCTCTTTAAGTTTCCCTAACTATTTTCTGCTAATATCCTAATATGTCGCTAGCGATATTTTGGCGCGTCTTTTACAAACCCCACTTCTGCTTGCCTAAAAAGAACAAGCTTAAGAACAAGTGGTTAGATAATGCTAACCGTTATGGCAAAAGCCAAAAGCAAGCAAAAGAAGGGAAAGCAAACAAATCTTTCAAAAGCAAGGAAGAAGGGCGGCGTAAAGAAAAAAGCTACGGCCAAGGTTCGTAAGGGCGGCAAGAAAAAGGCGGCCAGAAGAAAAGCAGCGCCTCGGTCAACGGCAAAAAAACATGTTGAAACGGTGCCTGCCCCTGCAGCATTCACCGAGATTGCATCTGAAGAAGTGACATCGTCTTTACCTGCTCTGGGGGAACAGGACATGATAGGATCAACAGAATCAAGTGGGGTTAGCGAAAGCGGGTTCACATCAACTGAGAGCGATAGCAACACAGAGTCCGTATAACGAATTACGCATAAAATGCCTCTACATCCAAGGAAGAGCTTTTTGAATCTACCTTCGGTATGGACTATATTTACTTTTTAAGTCTTCCTGTTTGATATTTCAATTTTCTCGGGGAGGGAGTTGGAATAACGTTATATTAAATTATCAAAGTTTGTTCTGCTGATGCTGCTGATACTTGTAACCAGTATTCCAATAATCAATCAATACTGCGTAGGCAACTATTGGCATACACTTCTGATGTACATCTGGACAGCACTGAGGACCTGTAATATAACAGCAATCTGCATCAATACAGGCATGCAATCGTCGTCATCGTATACCGGGCTCGCAGACCATCCGGTTCTGATGATTCTAATTATGCATCAAGTATTGCCAGCTTAAGGTTGGCCAGCAATGGTGTTTAGGCACACATTTGTACTGACTATTATCATACTGAGATAAGTCCAATCGCAAACAAAGGTGACAGTGAGGAGGTAGCAGATTTGACATCGATTGCATATTCTTAACGAGCGGATAAACTGGGCTGGTTGGAAATCATGCTAGCACAAGGAAGTAACAGGTAGGCACTAACACCTATGAGTATAAAGGCCTTGCCCTGAATTGAGATTTCTCTTAACAGTCGGATACTCTATAGTCGGATGCGATTCTAGAGTGAATATTCTTCAAATGACTCTGCACTTTGATAATCCTACTCATATCCGCTATGCAATATTCTGTAGAGGAGCTGAGATGCAGAAATAACTCCCTGAGTAGATCAAGAGCTGATAATGATAATCAATGCAATTTGCATGATGTAATCACACAGCGGAGCCCCAAAACAACTGTAGTATAGGCGAGAATAACATGATATTCTACTATCACATTTAATTTGTCTATAAGTAAATTGTAATAGATGAAACTGGCGTAATGTCTATACACGGCTTGTCCGTTTTAAAGAGAGTATATATGAATTTGAGTATCTATCTTGCCATTGCGTTACTTGGTGCTATTACTTGCATTATTGTAGGTTATGGAACCAACAACGCTATTGCGACATCGCTAAGCACACAGCAGTCATCTATAGTGAGCGAGCAACTTTCAAGCAACGATGGCAGCACGACAATCCAGCAGTCATCAGACCAATCACAGTCGAGTTCAAGCAGCTCGCTTGTGACTAGCCAAAATAGCGGTAGTGACACTGCTTCTTCTTCAAACACGATAGTAAGCCGTACAGACGGTAATCTCCAAATAGATAGGCAATCATCAGGCATGATCGCAAGCTCCACTCTTAACCTCACAAGTGGTGAAGTGGAAGCCGTCCTCTTTGGCGACTGGTCTCTGGATGGTACGTCTGGATTTGTCGCCAATTTTACCTACAAACCCTCAAACGGTACTGCCCCTATAGGATATGTAATGAGCGGATTTGAACTGCATTCTATTAATCAGATAAATGACGATCTCGTGATGGCAGGTACAATAGATGTCACCTCAAACAGCACAACTGCACTGCAAGATACACCTGTCACTATAATGATCCAAAACGGCATACTGGTAGTAGGATTTGAAAAGGGGACTGAGACCAGCAATCTTTTCGGAGGTATTCCGATACTTGGATTTGAACAATAGGGGACAGGCAAAGTTACATTTAGGGTTTACGTCTGGGCCTAACATTTATGAATTCAGATCTTAAGGCTGGGTTTACTAAGCTGCTCAGGTCGTTTGATGATAATCCCGACGACGTTGTCCCGATAACAAGAGCATTTGGGCTTGCAACCAAGGCCTATAAGAGACAATATCCTGAGAATAAATATGAACACTATATTAGTCATTCACTGAGAGTTGCGCTAATTTTGGCCGAAGAGCTCAAGATACATGACACTGATCTTGTATGCGCTGCGCTATTGCATGATGCGCGGATACCTGAAGACGATCTAAAAGAGTTTGGAGAGCGCGTATATTCAACATTGAGCGTTATTGATTCATGGACCAAAGAAAAGGTCTCAGAAGAATACTTTGCCAGCATGAAGAAAGCGTCCAAAGATACTCGGTATGTGAAGCTGGCAGAACGGCTGGATGATATCCGAAGCATGAAGGGGCAGACTTTCAAGGATAAGGTAATAAGATACAAAGAAGAGACTCAAAAATATGTAGTCCCCATTGCGACTGCAACTGACGATAAACTAGCATTTAAACTCTCACTCGCACTTTATGAACTAAAGTGATGTGCGGGGCACGCATCTGCCACCCGGACCTTCTTTATGTTTTCCCCAGTGCTTGCCGCACCCCATGAGCCTGTGCTCGGTGCATCCACAGATAGGGCAGTGCTTTGCCTTTTTCTCTCCTTCTTTCATACCTAGCATTATATTGCAGGTATTATTTGAGGTTGAGGTCAGAGAAGATAGTACTCCCCCCTGCTTGTATGAATCATCTATAAAAAGAGGTAATCAAAAGATTTGAAAATAAATGCTCTGCTACTGTTTTTGTACATAGTACACCTGCTATTCAAGGTAAAATATTACTATCCCTATCATGTGTGACGATATGAAATTAAAAAAATTAGTATGGAGCAGTAATGATGTTTTTTATTAAAAGTTTACGAGATTAGCCGAGAATTGCATCTTAGAGGGAATATCTTTGTAAACTTCAAAGCGCTATACATGTAATGCTTATAACCTATACGACATTATACTATACATATAGACGTAACATGGCTGATGAAAAAATGCTCTTACTCTTAAGGTATCTCGGGAAAGAGCCGGATTTGGAACCTAAAATTATCAAAAAAACACTTAAAGGAATAGGAGTTAAGGAAGTATACCTTGGCAAAGCAGAAGACAATGCAACCCACATTACATGTTTCGCTAAGTGGAATAGTTCTAAAGCCGATAAAAAGAAGGAAGAAATAGAAAGGAAAATTCCAAATATGAAGGTAGTTCAAATGGAACCTTTAATTCGTATCTGATTTTATAAACACGTAGCTTGATGTTGTCAGTTAATTTCGAGCTTACTGACTACGCGGTTCAAATCTATTGAACCCCGCTTTTAGGAGATAGTCAAAACCATATACCTATAATGATTAACGCAAATGCATAGACAAAAGCGTAGAAACATTAAACACTAAACACTAAAACTAGACTAGTGAATGCAAATCCTTGTGCTATTGCTGACAGGGAATGCGTGTATTTAGGTATCGCATCCGAATCAATAACTAATGATATTATCTGTAATCTGCTTACGCCTATAGCAGATACATTATGCCGCCCGAAACAAGCGTCACAAATTCCACGCCGGCAAGCTCTTTTGCCCTTGCTACTACTGCATTGAGCCATAGACTGTCTATGCCCTGGCTCCAGATCGTTACCTTTTTGTAATGCCTCTGCACTCCGTGGAAAAAACCAATGCAATCCTCCACTGTGCTGTTAGGATATTTCTGGCCCATTTCTTCAACCACAGTTTTGGCCTCTGCTGGCAAATACAGGATTGTAAGTGTTGGAAATGGGACTGCAGCCGAAGATGACAAAGAGGGATCATCGTCCAACATTTTATCTCAACTACCAGATCGCACTTATATCATGATTTCGAAAACAGATTTGTATATTGTAGTCTTATATAATGTTATATATCATGCATATTTAGCAGAACTTTTATCAAAAAATAAACGGTTTTCCCTCATCATATCCCTCATAGAATTTTTATACATATATTAATCTCATCTGCATTTGACGACTTGTAGGATTCAATCATAAACTATTTTTCGGTAAGTATTTGGCAATTCATACCACATACTGCAATCTGCGCCTTTGTACGACAATACACGATTCATTCTCTGACGGTAAGTGCTGATCAACCGGCAAGCAATCTCCTTAGATCTCAAAATGGGTTCCTTCTAAAAACCCACCTCTATGCTCATGCGGTGGTCCAGAAGGTGTCAGTGAGCGAGTATCCCAAGTCATCCTCTAATACTAAAGGAACTGGCGAATCTGTTGACAAGAAAGGGATATCCATCCAAGGATTATGAATACCTGTGAAGCAGACGAAACCATTCATGTGTAAAGATGAAGAAGCTTGCAATTTATGGTCACGTACGCTAGTCTACTATCTCGAAGCTGATCATATACGATCAGCTACAGACTCTACGTTACAATACCACAAGGAACAGGTATGTTGCCTGAATTGCGTTTGTTTCCTCTGGCTTGCTGTATGTCTCTGGCTGCACGGTAAATATTGAGAGCTGCAACCTGATTCAAGATTAGCCAGTGATAGCCAGTGATAACACCGTCAGGCAATTCCGGGTTTAGGGGATAACGTCCATATGCTTTCTTGATCTTCTGCCCCAGCTAGGCAGCCCGGCCATGTTGATGAGCGGACCGGGCTCTTAGCTGCAAATCGTATAAACATGAGAAAATTTCTCGTGAGGGTTGGGACCGCGTATGGACTGCTCACTCATATGGTCCATATTGCACACGAGTTTTGCATAGGTGAATTGTCGTTTGACATAATTACATAACAGCGCTTACGCCTACTGTCGCTGGGTTTGGGATAATAATATGTATGCGGTGATTGCTCCTCACCTGATGAAACAAAAAGCTGAGTTTATCTATTTTAGGGTCACAGGATTCATTATGCAAAAATGAGGCTAGATATCCGCATACATTGAAAACTCATGCGGATGGGGTCTCACCGCCAGCTCAACGTGTTCCTTCTCCTCATGCTCTATTATCCTATCTATGATGTCGCCGTCAAATATTGGCTTTAAGAAGACGTTATCGCTTCTAAGCTCCTCGTAGGCTTCTCTCAAGCTTGGCGGCAGCTGCGTTATTCCAAGCTGGCGCCTCCTCTCTGAGGTCATCCTAAAGATATCCTCATTCACTGGGTCACTTATGTCCTTCTTCTTCTTGATACCATCGAGGCCGCTCGCAAGAATGGCTGAAAACGCAATGTAGGGGTTACATGAAGGATCAGGAGCTCTAAACTCGATTCGCTTTAGGTGAGCAAACTTGGTTCCCTTGTAATGAGCAGGGATCCTGATTATTGCAGATCGATTACCGGTACTCCATGCCACATACACGGGAGCCTCGTAGCCGGGAACAAGCCTCCTGTACGAGTTGGTAGTAGGCGCCACGATTGCCGCAAGTGCTCGAGCATGTTCTATTATGCCTCCGCAAAAATAGCGTGCAGTCTGCGATATTTCTGCGTATTCGTCAGCAGAGTCATAGAATAGGTTCTTGCCCTTGTTCCAGAGGCTGATATTAACATGCATGCCGGACCCATTGTCGAGCGCAATCGGCTTTGGCATCATCGTTGCGATCATGTTTTGCTTTTTGGCAATGTTCTTGACAATATACTTGTAACTTTGAACGGCATCGGCAGCATTAACCAAGGTATCAAATCTGATGTCGATCTCGCATTGACCGGCAGTCGCTACTTCGTGGTGATGAGCATCACACACTATGCCGAAATTATTCGTAAGTACATCGACGCATTCGTTACGATATTCCATGAGGGTGTCGCCTGGCGCGCTTGGAAGATAACCCTCCTTGAGCCTTAGCGCATAGCCTACACTGTCGGTAGACCATGGTGCTTCTCTTGACGTGATGTGATAGCTCTGACCTTCGTATGGAGTCATGGTATTAACCTCAAGCTTATCGAAGACAAAGAATTCAACTTCTGGGCCCCAGTAAGAAGTATCAAAGCCTTGCTCCACAAGATACCTTTCTGCTTTTTTTGCAATGCCGCGGGGGTCTCGTGGAAATATCTCACGCTTGCTCCCTCCGCTCAAAATATCGCATATCAGCCTTGCAGTGGGTGTACCAATCCAAGGCACGGTGGCATATGTAGCTGGATCCGGTCTTATAATAAGATCGGATTCGTGTATTTCTGTAAAGCCGCGTATTGAAGATCCGTCAAGCTTTGGAAGGCCATCAGTGAAATCCTGGATCCGGAACATCTTAGAGTCTATCGTAGTGTGGTGGAACCGGCCAAAGAGCCCGGTGAACTGCAAATCAAGGAACTTGATATTGTCTTCTTTGAGCCGCCGCATGACTTGCTCCTCACTAAATGTTAATGGCTCGATCTTGCCGTCAATCAATTTATAAGGCAACTGAAATATCCCATCAGTAGGCACAAGAATCCTATAATTTAAGGCTTAGTGAGCCAAGTGAGCCAAATGTCAACAACAGCTGGGCAACAAAACAGCAATGAAATGGACGCCGAGAATAGCGGTAGCCTTACACTTAAAGACGTCTACAAAATGTTAGAAAAAGAAATTGAAACGCCAGCGCTTCAGTCACTAGATCCAGACACTTTCCAGAAAATAGCAGAGGCACTAGGCGGCCTGAAGCGCCAGGCCTATGAAGGTATCGAAGCAAAGGTAAGGGATGAAATGGTCGAGATGCTTGCGACTTCGTCATGTCTTATGATAGAGACAAGACAGTCCAAGATGAGTTCAGGCGACGAGCCTCTTGACTATTCAAAACTCACTGATGAGGAAAAATATATCCTTGATAGCAAACGGGAATCAAACAAAAGAATAGACGAAGTTACTGCTGCGTTGGTCAAGGGTAGGCCAAAGGTGCTCGAGTCAATATCTGCAAGGATGCGCTCAAAGCAAATAGTAGTTAGATTCCTCAAGCCCATAGAAGCATTCGTTGGGATAGACATGAACAAGTACGGGCCATACGAGCAGGAGGATGTGGCAACCCTTCCATTCGAAAACGCTCGCTCGATAATTGATGGCGGTGGTGCCATTGAAGCATGTATTGAATAATCCGGAAAAAATTTAAATTACGAGATCTATTATTAACAATAATAGACTGCTTTGCTATAAAAAAGAAGAGTTGTTCCACCCTCCGTTAGCTCCGTTAGTAAAAATCACGCAGAGCAGGCCGGAATAGTTATGATGGTAGTTTCAAAGGACCTTCCAAAAAAGAAGGATCTGGCAGACCCAGTGGATGATGTAAAGTCGCAGATCTAATAGACTCCCGCAAGAAATCAGCAATGAAAAGGTGGTGCAAAAAAGAGGAGTGTAAAATTGCAATCGATGACAAAGTATAAAGTGTAGAAGCAGCAAGAAAAGTGTCAAGCTGCTTGCTGGAAAGTTACAGGCGAAAAGAACGCCTACTTGATGACTGAGTGAAAGATTAAGTAATTAGTTTAATATGTCTGATGGACTTTAATCAATTGCCAGGCCTGCTATATCAACAAGGACTAAAAATTCTTATTTGGCAGCAAATTACAATGATGAATATCAATGGTTCATCTTGGCATTGACATTGATCAGTTCATTCTTTTTACTATATATCCTGCAGCCGCTTTTTTCATGATAGGATATATTGCAAAAAAGACCAAAATGCAAGCTGCAAAATCATATTTTCTACAGGGAATAACTTGCATCGCCTTTTCAATCGCATATATTTTTGCAGTTCCAAATGGCGGCGCGCAGGGGCTAGCAATAGTGCTTGGAATGTTTGGTGCGCTATTGCTGTTCATGGCAAGAAAGCAAAAGATCGAGCAGCCGCAGCAGAGTATCTAATGAGAATTTAGCATCTTGTTTGCACGCTCGATCCTGCTATCCATTAACCCTTCAATCCAAATGTGAAACTCGTGCTCGGCAACCTCGTAGCTGCAATTGTGTTCGCTCATGTATTTTTGGATAAACTTTACCTTAGTCCAAAGATATGCCAGCTCATCGCTATCGTCGAGGCTCATAGGTGCACAAATTCTATAAATGTAGCATTGTACTTAAACTTGACGCCTCTTGGCAAAAGTATGTTACAACATATAAAAAACTAAATCCATGAATATGATGTGATAGTAGAGATGGTAAAAGATAAAGTTGCAATAGTTACAGGAGCAAGTAGCGGCATAGGCTATGCTACCGCTCTGGCCTTATCTAAGGCTGGTGCAAAAGTCGCGGCAGGCGCAAGGCGCATGGACAGGCTAGAATCATTGCAAAGCGAGGTCATCAAAAATGGGGGAGAAGTTTTCGTTCAAAAACTGGACGTCACAATAAAGTCCGAATGTGACGCATTCGCTGATGCTGTCCTGAAAAAGTGGGGTACCATCGATATCCTTGTTAACAATGCTGGTCTCCAACCCCTGAGCTTTTTCAAGAATCTCCAAGTTGAGGAGTGGGACAAAATGATCGACGTCAACATCAGGGGAGTGCTTTACTGCACTGCTGCAGTAATTACACCTATGCTGAACAAGAAGTCAGGACACATAGTCAACATTTCTTCTATAGCTGGAAGGATTGTTTATCCCGCCGGAAGCGTCTACTGTGCGACAAAGCATGCCATTACTGCATTCAGTGAGGGTCTTAGACAGGAGCTGAGTCAGAGGTCTAACATACGTATTACGTGCATTGAGCCAGGAGTCGTTACTACAGAACTTATAAACACTATAACCGACAAGGCATTGGAAAAATATGTTGAAAGGACAAAGCAGATGGAGGCGCTGCAGGCAGAAGATATCGCAAATGCCATCATATTTGCATTGCAAACTCCAAACCATGTAAACGTAAATGAGATACTGATAAGACCAACAAATCAAGAACGGTAAATACACTTCTTTGGAAATCCCTTTTTGGGATCGTCTAAGGCGAGGATCGATAAATGACTGTTAATTTATAGATTAATATCACTGAGAAAATTTCGTAGCACGAAGCAGATTTTTCAAACCTGCTGACCCACCTGATCAGGTTAAGCACTGTCTAAGCGTAACTTCAAGGAAAATTTAAGACGAGTCGGAACAAAAGAATGGCTATTCTGACTTTTTTTCAGGCTTGGAAATTGTATAAAAGCAGTGGGCTGAGATCAAGAATGCAGCAAGCGTCATCTTGGTCGCAAATACTAAGTTCCAGGGAGCTTCGGGGTCTGGATATTCTACACTAAGATCATCAAATCTCATTACTCCTCTTATTGCATCTGCAGTAATCAGTGAGTTCCATATGATAAAGTTGTAGACAAATTCATAGAGAGCCACGACTGCAAATACAAGTACCATCAACTGCAGGATAGATTTGAGCCATCGGGGAATACCTTTTACCTTTTCGCCACCCAACCTGACCACGCAGTACCAACCAACCACAGATGATATCATCAAATAGGTGGTGAGCTTGGCCAAACCCTTGATCGGAAACTCTGTCTCTACCAACACCTCGCCTATTACGACCCTACCTGTCTGCAGGTACTCGCCAAGGCTCACATAGATGGCATAGAGCGTTACCGATGCCATAATAAAGGCACAAAAGTAAAAGACTCCTAGAAATATTTTCCTTGTTCTCAGGTCATCTCTTTCAAATGTCGTGCGCACAGGGATAAAGTATCTCCACATGCATGATATATGATTTACTTTAATGCATTGAGCAGCTTGTCTGTCGGCAGTGTATTAAGGATATCTGATTGTATCGCCCAGCCGCGCCTTGCTTGTGCTACGCCAAATGTAAGAAAGGAGTAATGAATAGGATGGTGCGCATCCGAGTCGATGACCAACTTGACCCCCTTTCTTACTGCCATTCTCACATATTCATCTTTTAGGTCGAGCCTGTCATAGTGCGCATCAATTTCAAGAACTGTGTCGGTATCCTTTGCAACCTCCATCACCTTTTCAATGTCGACAGGGTAGCCTACACGCTTGTTTATGAGCCTACCTGTGGGATGGAACAGGATGTCGACGCTTGGGTTTTTGGCAGCTTTTATCAGTCGCTCTGTTTGCGTCTCAATTGGCAGGTTAAAATGTGAGTGGATTGCAGCACCTACTATATCAAGCTTGTCAAGAACAGTGTTTGAGATGTCAAGCGAGCCATCCTTCATAATGTTGACCTCAGCTGAAGAGAGGATGTGTAATTCTCCTCTTAGCTTGTCATTGAGTTGCGATATCCTGTCTGCCTGCTCCAAAAGTTCATGTTCTTCAAGGCCCCCTGCGAGTTTCAGGCTCTTTGTGTGGTCAGTGATTGCAATATAATCAAGACCAAATGCCTTGGCGCCGCGGGCCATCTCTTCTATCGTTGCCGTCCCATCACTATTTTCGCTATGTACCTGCAGGTCTCCTTTCAGGCTCCCATAATCGATCAGCTTAGGCACCTTGCCTTGGCTTCCAAGTTCTATTTCGCCCGTGTTCTCTCGGATCTCTGGAGGGATCCACTGCAGGCCTAGTGTGTTGTACACCTCCTCCTCTGTTGCTCCTGCAACACACTTGTCCCCTTTGAAAACACCCCACTCATTCAGACGAAGACCTTTTGATATTGCTATCTTGCGCAATTGAACAGAATGCTCCTTGTTTCCAGTAAAATACTGAAGAGCCGAGCCCCAGCTTTCTTCAGGCACTACCAGTAGGTCGGCATCGATCCCGCTTGCAAGCTTGACAAATGCCTTCGCATGGCCCCTCCCGAGAATCTCTTGTACTTCTGGCATTTTAACGAAAAAGTCTATCACCTGCTCGGGGTCGCTGGTTGCCACTAGGTAGTCAATATCGCCAATAGTCTCTTTCATGCGGCGGATCGAACCAGCTGCAGCAGCATTCTTGACGCCTGCAATATGTTGAAGACGCTTCTCGATTTGCTTCATGAGTGGGTAGACCTCGCCTATTATGAGGCGACCCTTGCCTCTCTTGAAAAACTCGATCTGCTTGAAGATATCTTGTTCTTTTTTCTCAGTAAAGCCGGGCAAGGTCCTCAGTTTGCCTTCGATGGCGGCTTTTTCTAGATCAGCTAGGTTTTTTATCTGTAGCTTATCATAGAACATCTTTATTGTCTTCGGACCTAAGCCTTCTATGCCATAGAGCTCGTCTATATCGACAGGCACTTTTACCTTTAATTCTTCAAGATGGCGGATCTTACCTCTCTTAAGGTATTCTTCTATCTTCGATGCGATTGCCTTACCAATCGACGGGATCTCTAGTAGCCCGTTCACGCCCTGTTTGGAGTATATATCGGTAACATTTTCAGGGAGGCTTGCGATCGTGTCAGCCGCCCTGTGGTAGGCGCGTGCTCGAAATTGCATATTAGGATCCTCTTCCATCACCTCTGTAAGAAATCCAAGGTCCCGCATAACCTTGGCAACATCAGAATTCTTTATCAACTGATAAGAGTAAACCTGCCAGCCGGGTTCTTAACATTTATCTGCTAGGTTGATATAATAAAAGACACGCTGTTATTATGGAAATGGTAATGATGACTGCTTTCTAGCTCTGAGCCGTTTCCAAAAATTTTTGAAAATGTAACAGAGAATATGCTGAAAAAATTGTTGATTTATCTTGTCTATTTTTGTATTACAGCCATATGCGTCTACTGACAAAATATAACACAACTTCTTCATCTGATGCATGCCGTTATGTGTCGTCATATTCATGTTTGACCACGCACATATGCTAATGATAGTATTCGCATATTCTAACTGTTATAATTTGCAGCTGATAGTTACAAAATACATTTGAGCAGAGTTAATCTTCTATTTTCTGCTAATATATTTCGAATGAACAAAATGCATGGATCGATCGGCTGGCATGTGCTGGGATTTCTTCCTACTCTGACTACTGCAATGGACTCTGTATGGACTATTAACAAGAGGTGGCTGTCTTCAATGGAGGTTCGAATCCCATAATGGAATGGTATGCTATGGGCGGGCTGGTCATTATGACGATGCTTATAGGGTTGTTAGGGGTCCGTTTGGCAAAGGATGAGCGACTGCTGCGACGCAAAATACTAATGATTTGAAAACTAGAAATTTATTACAGCCAGCGCCCTGCTAAGTGCGGCAACTTTATCTAACCTCTGCTTAATCGTGCTATTTATCCAAGCCATAAAC
>JBJMEE010000005.1:0-6145 GCA_045809585.1 Nitrososphaera sp.
TATCAGTTCCCGTGCCTAGACCTAGGGACAAGACTCTCATTGAAGTAACTGTAGTGGGAGCTGACAGGAAAGGTGTCGTAGCCGATATTACCAACTTTATCTTCAAAAGCGGAGGCAACATCGAAAAGATAAACCAGAACGTGCTCCGCGGTCTCTTTGGCATGCAATTTGAGGCATCATTCGCAGAGGAGATTGGCAGGAAGCAGCTTGACCTTGGTCTAAATCAGCTTGCCAAAAGACTGTCAATGGAAATAAAAGTCCATTACCAAGAGCCTTACAGGCTCCGAAATGTTGCGATCTTTGTAAGCAAGGAACCTCAATGTCTTCTGAGGCTGCTGCAGGCTAAGAAACGGGGCCAAATAAGAGCCAACATCGCTGTTATTGTCGCAAGCGACTCCACCCTCAAGTCGATTGCAGATGATTTAGGAATACCCTTCCACACAGTAGTTCATAGAGATCAGGCAGAGGCTGAAAACAAAATCCTGCAACTGATCGAGCGGTATAATATTGATCTAATAGTCCTCGCAAGGTATATGCGCATACTGACACCAAACTTTGTTTGGCGCTATCCAAACAGGATAATCAACATTCATCCGTCACTTCTCCCTGCATTTCCAGGAGCATATGCATATGTTCAAGCATACGAGCGGGGCGCCAAGATAATGGGGTGCACTGCGCACTTTGTAACCGAGGACCTTGACCAAGGGCCAATAATCTACCAAGAATCGTTCAAGGTATCCACCCATGACACACTTGACAGTATCAAGAAAAAGGGTCAAGAACTTGAAGCTGCGACGCTTCTTGAGGGAGTCAGGCTCTACCTCGAGAACAAACTTGAAGTGTACTGGGGGAAGGTCTATGTCAAAGAAGATAAAAAAATGCCCAGCCACAAAAGAACAAAAGGTAGTTAATGGGCACAGGTCTGCTTATCGCATAATGTCAGCACCGGTATTTGGCATGACCGACCATGATTTTAGGGTCGCAGTTAAAAGAATCAAGCGCGCCATAATACCTGTGGGATCTCTCGAGCAGCATGGTGCGCATTTGCCAGTATCCACTGATTCACTTATCGCGGAATACCTTGCAAGGATCTTAGCAGAAAAAGTTGGAGCATTTGTCCTCCCTGTCATTTCGTATGGTGTCTCATTTGAACATAAACCGATGTTCAACATATCGCTTCGCAACTCTACGTTGTCTAGAATGTTATGTGACACATGTATTTCACTTGCTGAAAATCAGATAAGGGAAATAATCATCCTAAATGGGCATCACGGTAATACGGGGGCATTGCAGTATATTCCGCAAGAGATACATAGCATGGTACCTACACATATCAATATTTACACCATACATTACTGGCACATGATGACACCGGAGTTTGACCACGCAGGTGAAGTTGAAACGTCTCTTGTGATGGCTATTGCACCTGAACTTGTACATATGGACCGAGCCATGCCAAACTCCAAAAATCTCTCCAAATCAAAGGCGGCTTACAGCAGCCTCACAAATGCGCCGGGGTCTTTTCCCAAGATTACCGGCAATGGGGTTTGGGGAGACCCGATGAAGGCTACCGCGTCAAAGGGGGACAAGTTGATAAAGGAAATTACTGCCAACCTGGCCAAGACGATCAGCGAGCTTAGCTGAATCATGCTGTTATTGTTGTGTGCCTTCTATGAAGTCATAAAAAGTAACCTTTTAGAAATAATCTTATCTACGGTCCAGGGCTATTCAATCTTGCCTTTGACAATCCCGAAAGCCCCCTAGTGCAAATATTCAATGTCAGATGGGCGCTGTTAATGAAATTATTGTGTGACGCCAAATATACAACTGCTCTAGGTTGGGAGGTAAGTGAGTTCATGCTCTATTAGCATCTTCTAGAATCTCACATAAACAAAAGCACTAGTTAAAAAACGCTGCCAGGGAGATCTTGACCTCACATAAACACTCTCTCCCGTGTTGATTCCTTTTGCATTTTCATTTCGCAGCTCCCAGCTGTAGGCTTATCTGCTTATCTCTCATTAGTAGTAAAGCGCACTAAAAAGGCCATGGGTGTTTGCATAACAAAAGATACAGAAAGGAAGGATTTTCTCATGTACCGTATCTCTCCATATGTCTCTCGCTGCGCTAATAGGCAAAGATATAGGCTACAGTGATCCTGGCATACTATCTTTGGAATCTCATAATAGCTATTTATCTTGCTTTAGCATGGCTTATAATTGCTCACCTATAAAATTCCTCTATTAGCTTATTCAGTATCAAACAAAGGTAATAGGCATATAGCGGATGTGTGCATTTGATGGAGTGGCCAGTAGAAGATCTTAAATTACTCTTGGAAGATCATCTCTAGGTACTAACACAAAGGGAGTATGATCTATGTCAATACAACAGCAACAGCAACCTATGCCTATCTTTCTTTTGAAAGAGGGCACTAATGAAACGAAGGGCAATCAGGCGCAGAGAAACAATATCACTGCAGCAAAGGCAATAGCAGAAATTGTGCGTACAAGTCTCGGCCCAAGAGGAATGGACAAGATGCTTGTAAACAACCTTGGCGATGTAACAATAACCAACGACGGCGCTACAATTCTCAAAGAGATAGATGTTCAGCATCCTGCAGCCAAGATGATGGTAGAGATTAGCAAGGCAACAGACAATGAGGTGGGAGATGGCACAACCTCAACGGTTGTTCTTGCTGGATCTCTACTGTCCAAAGCCGAAGAACTGATAGCAAAGGGTGTTCATCCTACAGTCATAGTCGATGGTTACACAATGGCATCTGAAAAAGCAATGGAAATACTAAAGAACGCATCAACAAAAGTTGACCCAACAGACAGGCAAATACTTGGCAAGATAGCGCGTACAAGCATGGCTTCTAAGCTTGTATCCGTGAACTCAGAGCCCTTATCTAGGATAGTAGTAGATGCAGCCATAGCAGTATCAGAAAAGGCTAGTGATAATAAACTCAAAGTAGACGTGGATAACATAAAGGTCGAAAAGAAGGCAGGAGGATCCATAGAGGATACTAAGCTAATCCAAGGCATTGTGCTCGATAAGGAAGTTGTGCATGGAAGCATGCCAAAGCGTATAGAGGAGGCCAAGATAGCTTTACTCAATGCTGCATTAGAAATTGAAAAGACGGAAATGAGCGCAGAGATCCGCATCTCCGACCCACAGCAAATGCATATGTTCTTAGAAGAGGAGAACCGCATGCTCAAATCTATGGCAGATAAAATATCCGCTTCAGGCGCAAATGTGCTCCTGTGTCAGAAGGGTATTGATGACTTGGCGCAGCATTACCTTGCAAAAGAGGGGATACTAGCAGTCAGAAGAGTAAAAGAAAGCGACATGAATAATCTTGCAAAGGCGACAGATGGCAGGGTGCTATCGAACATTGATGAACTTTCCGCGGATGACCTAGGTTATGCCAAACTAGTAGAAGAGCGCAAAGTAGAGACTGACAAATGGGTTTTTGTTGAAGGATGTAAGAACCCCAAGGCTGTCTCTATCTTGATAAGAGGGGGATCTCAACGGGTTGTTGACGAGGCTGAAAGGTCAGTCCATGATGCAGTAATGGCTGTTAAAGATGTAGTAGAATATCCATACATTAGTGTCGGTGCGGGAGCTCCAGAGGTTTACATCTCTCAAAAGATCAGAGAATGGTCATCTTCTCTTACAGGAAGATCTCAGCTAGCAGTAGAGAGATTCGCTGATAGTGTGGAAGAAATTGCAATAGCTCTTGCAGAAAACGCAGGAATGGATCCTCTGGACACTCAGACACAACTTCGAGCTAAGGCAGCACTAGCGAAGCCAAAGTATGGCGTAGATGTAATTAACGGCAAGGTCACAGATATGGCTGCAAAAGACATTTTCGAACCATTAAAAGTCAAGGAACAGGTAATTAGCGCGGCTACAGAGGCATCATGTATGATCTTGAGGATCGACGATGTCATTGCAGCAAGCAAGTCAGCAGGCGGAGGAGGACCCCCAGGACCACCCGGTGGCGGAATGGGCGCAATGGGCGGAATGGACATGTAAATTAAGAAGACGCATTCTGCATTTCCTTTATTTTTTTTACATACGTCAATTTAAAACGACATATTCCAGACGACAAGTAGTTTTAGCCGGCAGGGTTCAAGGCAAATATGCCAATCTAAAAAAATATATTATATTATCTATTTTTTTTGATGTGCTATAAAGCAAGTGTTAGAGTCAAAGTTTCATTATTTCGTTCAAAGTGTCTGGATAAAACCGCAATTCTGACGATGGAAGAAAATAGAGTAGGCAGAGGAAGGGCAAGAATCCGCTTGGGACTGCTGAATTGTATTTAGAGCCATATTGTGAAAAGACGCCGCAGATATTATACCATCTAATGAAGAAATCTGTTACTGATGTCGGGCAAATTGCCCTGCAACTGCAAGATTATATGCCGTATTGTGTTTATCTTATTGGAAACGTGTATGGCTGTAGAAAATGTGACTGCTCAAACGTGGCAGCAAAAAGTTGTCAATTCAGAAAATCCTGTGGTCGTCAATTTCGGCGCAGTTCGCTGCGGCTTTTGCAGGGCACTAGAACCACTGTATAACAAGCTCTCTGGACAATATTCAGGCAGACTTGACTTTCTAAAATTAATGGTAGACGATCCACAAAATAACGAAGTAATACTCCATGCATCAGTTGAAGGAACGCCTACATTAAAGTTCTATTGCAGAGCAAGAGAAGTTGGCGAGCATGTGGGGTATTCTATTGAGCCTGTACTAAAGCAAAAGATTGACAACATTTTGGCAGAGATGGAGTCATGTCTTAACAACAGCACGCCCCTTGAGAAGGCGGGACTGGCAAAACAGTAGAGGAGCAGCAGTAGCTTATTGGGCTGCTAAAGAAGGAGAGAGACAGTGTCTAATTCGTAGAATAAGAATCGATATTTTAGATGGTATTGACTCTCTTGGTAAAGGGATATTGGTGCCTTTGCAAAACACAATGCAAACTACTTTCTTGCTAATTCCATAATAGATCAAAATTAGGGGAAGCTCAGAGGGTACCTCTGTCACATTGAGCTATGCACGCGCGGTTCTCACAAGGAAGAAGAAATGCCACTCCCTTTTTAAGAAGATATTCCATATTCTCTGAATATCTAAAGCTTCTTTTAGCAGAAGAGCAGGAAGACGAAATAATATATGTGTATAATTCAGAACAAGTTAATAAAAAGATATAATGGATAAAGCTCATCCTAGTATTCGGTAACAAATGAGCTCCGTTGAAGACTATATGAATTCTAGAATGGTTATGCATGATTCCAAAGCTAGCGTGTCGGAGCTTGCAAAAGTCATGGTCGAATTGGGCGTTAGTTCTGTTGCTATAACAGATGAAGAGAATAATAAGAAAGTCATGGGAATCTTGACTGAACGCGATATTGTCAAGAGTATCGCAAAAGGGGTGCCACCTGAGGGTATTACTGCCGGCTCTCTGATGTCTTCTTCTATCCTTTCTATAAGAAAGGATCAGCCAATTGAAGAGGCAGCTCTTCTAATGATAAGAAACAAAGTAAGGCATCTTTTGGTGGAGGATCCTTCTTCCCACAATGGAGTAATAGGAATAATTACTACGACAGATTTGGCTAGATACCTTCAAAAAAGGATGAAACATGCTGCCGCTAATAGAGAGGATGAAAATGAAAAGCCGCAGCAGCAGCAACAACAACAATCTTCTTCTTCTCCTTCTTCTTCTTCAGAGCAGCTGTTACTATCAGAAGCATGGGAATTGTACTTTTAGCTTTGACTACAAGAGATATAGAAGTATTATTGAAGGCATAGTGTCCTTATTATGTAAAATTATATGCCCTAGCCTTTTTATGATAAAGCACTATTTCTGCCAATAGAATCCATAGCTTCTTTATTCTTATAATTACCGAAGAGATCCTCAAAGGGCTCTGTTGATTTTTCAAAATACTTCAATGACGCTGATCAAATCAGCCTTATCACTATACTGTTTGATTCTTCTCCTATCTATCCTTCTGCCTTTGTCGCAGGTCTAGATGCAACAGAAATTGATAAATGCACATGACATGCTCTCAAGAACCAGAATCGAGAGGGGCCTCAGGATTACAAGTCTTCTTCTTCTCCTTCTTCTCTCTCGTTAGTTCTCAGAC
>JBJMEE010000006.1:0-3511 GCA_045809585.1 Nitrososphaera sp.
TGAGCTCAAATGTTCCATTTCCTGTGCACGATTTTAAGCGGGTGTTCGATTTTGATGCTCATGATGACTCGATAACTGCATCTTCATTATATGTTACATAGGAAAGCTTTATGCGTTTTGTGACCTATGTGCTTTATACCAATTATATTTACCAGCTACACTTGTGCATAATAAGAGTAGGTATGTCACTTATCCCTTTCAAACTTAAATCTAATAACCCCAAACAAAGATCATGGAAAGGCTCAAAGATAAAGTTGCAGTCATCACCGGTGGGAACAGTGGTATGGGACTTGCTACAGCACAAAGATTTGTAGCAGAAGGTGCATATGTTTTCATCACCGGTCGCCGTCAAAGCGAACTTGATGCAGCAGTAAAGCAGATCGGCGGAAACAATATCAGTGGTGTCCAAGGCGATGTCTCCAATATGGCAGATCTTGATCGGTTGTATGCCGTAGTGGGAGAACAGAAGGGTCGTATAGATATTCTGTTTGCAAATGCTGGTTTAGGCGAGTTCGCTCCATTGGGGACAATCACAGAAGCACACTTTGACAAAATCTTTAGCGTTAATGTCAAAGGGCTTTTATTCACCGTGCAAAAAGCACTCCCACTGTTTCATGATGGAGGTTCGATTATTCTAAATGCTTCGGTTGGTGCATCCAAAGGAGTCGGGACTACATCCGTCTACAGCGCAACTAAAGCTGCCATACGTTCATTTGCTCGTACTTGGACTGTGGATCTAAAACATCGCAAGATCCGTGTAAACGCTATCAGTCCTGGTCCAATCAACACACCCACCTTCAATAGCTTAGCTCGTACTGAGGAAGAAACTAAGCAGATAAAGGCCAACCTTGTAGCTGCCGTGCCTATGGGTAGAATGGGAAATTCTGATGAGATCGCCAAAGCCGTCTCATTCTTGGCATCGGATGACAGCAGCTATATCACAGGTATCGAACTAGTTGTAGATGGAGGTATGGCACAGATCTAGGTAGGTGTTCTTGGATAAATAATCAAAAAACCCGATTTGTTGTTGTCTCGTCAGCTTCCTCTTCTTGTTTTTCTTCTAGCTGATCTTCATCCTCGTCATAATCAGGTTCTTTTGATTCTTCTTTGCTAGAAGCTGGTTGTTCATGCTTTGTATCCTATTAGCAGAGCCATCTCAAGCCACTTCCAATAGCAGTCTACTTCTACAAATCCTATATCTCTCAACCAGCCTAACTGTATTTCCATTGGTAATAATCTATTAGCTCTATCTTCTTTTTCTGGAGTGTATCCAATTGCATTGAGAAATCTAACATGCAATTCTACAGAGGGTGATGCTACATGTTCTAAATTACAAAATACTCCTGTTGGATTGAGGATATCGTAAATTTCTTCGTAGAGTTCATGCTTACGTTCGTGTTTAAGATGATGGATAGCAAAACTTGATACAACTGCATCAAAGTAACCTAGTTCAGGCAGGGGTTGACTGAGGTCATGTTCTATAATCTTAACCCTAGAATCACCAGCAAAATGATCTCTTGCAGATTTCAGCATTGTTGGAGATACATCGAGTGCTACTGCTTCTATGTGTGGTTGATTGGCCTTTATTAGCCTGATTAATCTTCCATCTCCTGTACCTAGATCCAATACTCGTTTAGTATTTTCAGGCAAATGATCTATCAGGACAGATTCACCCTCGGATCGATGTGGAAGTTTATCTGCTACATTTAGATATGCCAGAGCATTTTGTGGACTTGACCATTCTTTTGCGGACCGGCTCATGGCAACAATTCTTTATTGTTATAAAAAAGCATTGTGGGTTCCAACTAATCTATTGATTTCTAAATGTGCCATACACAGTCTGATTGAGTACGATGCAATGGCTCAATAGACGGCATAGAAAACCAGGATGGTTTGGATTTATTTAATCCTTCTTCTTGGTGACTCTATCACTTTAAGAACAACAGCTCATTTGGGCTGTATTGTTGTGAACCGATAAAGTGACAGAACCCTTGCTAGCAATCTGTAATTAATACAGACATATTTATACGATTGCTGATTATATTATTTTTATCCTGCGCTTTTGATTGCTTGAGTCCGAATATTGAAGTTTTTTTACCAAGTCCCTCTAGCCCCGCCAAAATATGGCACACGAGACAAATTTCTTTAATTATGGTCATGGATGTTTACTCTTCAATTCCTTAGTGATTCATCAAATATTACCCCAAGATGATACTATATTCACATATGAATACGAATAGCTATGATAGAAGATATCTCAGCATTACGATAGTCTTAGGTTCATCTGTTAATCTAGTATTTCCATTCACATTTCTAATATTTTAGAATTAGTAGAAATCCTTATCTAAATAGGGTGAAATAGCCTCTGTCATGTCTCAACAGAGAGAACAAAAAAGTAAAGGGCGAGAAAAAGATACCATAGTAGTACCTCCAAAACAGCGTGCATTGGTTTTCCAAGGAGGCGGTGCCTTGGGAGCGTATGAAGCTGGTGTATATAGAGTCTTACACGATTGGATTTACAAGAATCTTACTGCTGCCAATAAAAAAGAGAACTTTTTTGATGTAGTAGCAGGAACTTCTATAGGCGCAATCAATGGCGCTATTGTTGTAAGTTATGTCTTGAGAAACAAAAGAGAAGCAGAGAAAAAAAGAAGACCAGATTCTAACGAAGCCGGGAATTTGCCCGAGTATTGGTACGGTTCTGCATATGTCTTAGAAGATTTTTGGAATAGTTTACCAATAAAAAACAATTTCTTTGTGGACTGGTATGGTTCGCTTTTTTGGCCTTGGGATTACTTTCATATTGCAAGTAAGAACATGAAGCAAAGCTGGAATGATATACTCGATATAGCAGAAAACTCTATGCTCAATGTCTGGAGGAATAATGGTAGCAATCCCTTTGTAAAGGAATGGTTCGATTTTCTACGTTTTCATACAGAGGCATGGGACCTCCCAGCATCGACAGAAGAAGCTAGAAGGCATTATAGTACTAAAACTTTTGCTTCACCCAATGTTGCTGCAGCGATTCCTCGGTATGATCTCAAATTTTGGGATTATCCTTACGGCTTCAGATACCGCGGCGAGCAAAGG
Source organism: Nitrososphaera sp. (assembly GCA_045809585.1). Lineage (GTDB taxonomy): Archaea > Thermoproteota > Nitrososphaeria > Nitrososphaerales > Nitrososphaeraceae > Nitrososphaera. The sequence continues at coordinate 3,091 of JBJMEE010000006.1, forward strand.
CGGGTCCCTTTCTCCTTGGCCTATCCTAATTATTCGTTAAGAGAAGCCTGCCGGGGTTATATTCTTGATTCAATCAAAACAGATTCCAAAGAACAAGATCCACGGCTGTTATTTGTAACTGTTGATGTTCAATCAGGAGATACAATATCATTTGATAGCTACGATACTCAAACAATGTATGATGAATATGATGAAAATGCTGAACAAACAAAAGAGGATAAAAACAAGCGGGACAATCATTACAAGCATCTCATAAGATATCCCAATGGTATAGAGTGGGAGCAACTAAGTACAACTTTTTCAATGCCAGATCTATATAGTTACGCCACTTTAGAGGATGAAAGTCTGAGCCATGAGACACGTGAGAAAAAGAGAACGTATTGGGATGGCGGCGTATCCAGCAATACGCCTTTAAGAGAAC
>JBJMEE010000007.1:0-6426 GCA_045809585.1 Nitrososphaera sp.
AATATCCTAAATGCATATCAATCACACGTTATGGCATCGGTACTATAGAAATGAAAGAGGAGGAATTTGCAAAGTTGACCGATGATATTAGATTCAAGATTCTTACCAGAACTATCTGGATAGAATTTTTGAGATCAAAAGGAGTCTACAACCCCTCATTGAGATCAACTTTATCAAATGTATTAGATCGAATGAGTAAAATCAGAATATTGTGATATGAGATATCAATTATCTTGACCAGAAGTGACTGATAACGGGCTTGGACGGCTTGGCGAATCATTTCTTGACTGTGTTCAGTTTAATCCGAAGGGTATCGATGCTGTAGAGAGAGTGTCATCAATCAGTCATTGCCTAACATTGCGATGTCTGATACAAATGCAGAATCTAGAGGAGAAGCAATTATTAATAGATCAGAAAGGCGCAGCAAATTACAAAAATTTCGCAATTGTATTTGAGAGAATGCTGATTGGATTCAGCTTGTAGCAAATCTAGCGAGAGCATCACTAGCCGGTGGGTAATTTACCTAATCAAAAAGACTAATGCGAAGGACTTTTTATGCTGCTGCTACTTTTCGCTAGAAAGAAAGTAACGCGGGGTGCTCTCCTTAGATCAAGGAAGTGTTAATGCTTTCAACAAATCATCAATCGCCAGACCCTGCCTAAGTTCAATGTCTTCGCAAACTAGAGTATGTAGTGCCGATGACTATGCTCAGTCATTTTCTTCAATGCAATGCTATCTTGTGCAATCTTGATACCTGCTATATTTTTATATCTTCTTCTTTAAGCCATATTCCATTGTCGGAGAAAGATTTGGAGTCTCTTGGCTGGGATGATCTCATTATGCAAAAACGCCAGCTTACAAACGAACTCAAAGAGCTGTCGGAGAAGATCATTGACATTGACAAGAACCAATTCCGCTCGATAGGTAATACTATCAAAGAGCAGAGAAGTATTCTTGATGCTCACACGGAGAGGCTTAAGCAGATAAAATCCGAATTGGACGGTCGTAATTCCGCGCTTTCGTTGGTGAGCGAAAAGTTATCACAGTCAAAGAACTTTCTTTCGTTGATGGAGGTTCGGCTTCCTCCAGAAAAGGAAGTCGATTTGCAGGCTATAGTGCAAAACAATCAGGCTATTATTGATGCCAAAGATTACAAAAGCGAACGTGAAAAGAATGAGATTTTCTCCCGGATAAAGGACGCCGCCATGAAATTAGAGGCGTCTAAGGCTACACGTACCATAAGAGAGCAGTTCTCTCAGCTGACTCACGAATCTGCAAATATCAACAACGCAATTAAGCAACTAATAGAAGAGCGCAATGTGCTTCGAAGCAAGATATCTAACATAAATGTCGCGCTGGACAACTTGTATGACTCAAAAAGAAGGCTGGCCTCAGAGCATCAATCTTATCTCGCAAGATACGACGGCGTCGCGAAGCAGCTTGATGCAATTAATGCACGACTTGATTCAATGTCCGCAATGAGGCGCAAACAGAGAAAAGAGTATGGCTATGTGGAGCACAGAGACGCACTTTTCAAAGTAAAGGAAGAAGCAAAGAAAAAACTAGAGGCAGGGTCGAAGCTGAGCTTTGAGGAGTTGAGGCTTCTATACGGTGAAAAAGACTAATACAGTTTGCTCAACAGCTATTAGACACACATAGATTCTAAAATGGCGATAAATGATTTTGCCTTTGCTTGTTCCGTTGATGGCTCAATCGTGGGTTATTTTACATATCATAATGGGACTATGTTAATTGTGCAGTCGGAGCAGGAAGCAAAGGCAGGGATCAACAACTTTCTCAGAATCGCAGAGCCTTTTATGGAGCGTCTCATTTCTCACGAATCAATTCATGTAATCATAAAAAAACTCGAGGGCGCTGAGGTATCAGATTCACTCGATGAAGTAGAGGTCATCGTAGAACGAGGTGGAATAAAGCTACAAGTTCCATTAAATTTTATACACTATTCCCACGACAATTCGGGGATAGTCCTCCCATTTTAAGAAAAAAATTTGGTGCTCGGGTTGTCGCGCTTTATTTTATATCGTCAGAGACTTCGCGCTGGCTTATTGCCATCTCATCGACTCGAATTGTTATCTTATACCACTTGTCGTTGTGCTTGAAAATGTGCGCAGAGGACTTTTTGTTCCCTGCAGAGCCGTATCCTCCGACACGCTCGCTCAGCCTGGATCGCAGCTTGTCAACTTGATACTGCGCTATCATCAAGTTGCCTGTTATGTTCTCTAGCTCTAGATCCCGCTCTTCATCTATGTCAGGAACCTGGGGGTTGTTCTTCCTAGTCTGCATTCTCAATGTACATCCTGTTTCCTACACTGTAGTGTACTTCATCAATGTAGTACGCAGCGTCGACTACTGGTGACGACAGGTTTGCACCACATACCGGCACTCCCTCTATTTGCTCTTCTTCCTCTTCACCGATTAGAAGACTCATTTGAGTATTAGTCAAACACATCGAATAATAACGCATAGTATGAATGTACTCTAAGACCTAATTAAAGACTACTTTCAGTTAAACTCGACTATTACAAGGGCAAATAGCTATAAATAATCTGTCATCTTTGTGTTAGCTGTTTCTTTTATCAGCTTTGATAACTTTTTCCTTTCTTGCAATGGGGGCCTAATACCAGTTATCATTTGTAAAAATTCCAATTCTGGTTCAGTCATGCCTAGATTCTCAAAATAGATCTGATTGAAGATGATTTTTTGAAGTATTCCCTCCAGTGCGACGAGGCGGGTGTAAGCTTTGCTGCTAGGGCTAGTATGATTCCCCTCAAGCGCCTTAGCTAGAATAGTCTTTTTGAGATTTAACACGCCGCTTGAGATTAGGCGGTCAAACCTTGAAACTACTTCGAAGCGGTCATCTATGCCAGTATAGCATATTAAAGTAGTTGGCAAGAACTTACCAAGCCCGCGGGCAAGTTTTGAATGGTTCTTGTCAAGGACCAATATTGATAGCCCAAACGCCAATATTGCATCCATTATCTGCTTTGGCAGGCGCTCGTCTAATACGTCATCATCTGACTTGACTTCTACAGGATAAAATCGGATGCAGTCTATTCTGCATTTTTCACGGAGAGCGAAGTGTTTTAGCAACTGGGTTCGTACCAGGATGTTATCATAGTTACTATGGTCATGTCTGTTAGGCTCCTTTGTCACTGCTGCAATCAGAAGGTCGAAGCTGCGGCAATGCGCCTCTTGAACTATCCTTATTTCAGATGTTGGTATTAGGGTATTGTTCTCGACATGATTTGATCTAAGCGAGCTACAAAATAGCGATTTGAGCTCTCTCTCATTCATTGCTTATACTTTCTTGCAGCCTGCGTTAATGTTTTTTGTCCTACTTCTTTTTGCAGGCATTTTTCATTGACTTTGCAAAGTTCTGCAAATCGGGCAGCAGCATCTTACTAACAGGTGTATCTGATATTTTGTTGATGATCGTACTGCCTACGATGATTGCCTCTGCGCCGGCCGCAATCATTGATCTGGCTTGAGCTGGCCTGCTTATTCCAAAGCCTACTGCCACGGGGACTTTGACTCCGGCAACCTGCTTAACTGATCTTATCGTATTGAGAGTGTATTTCTGAAAAGAGTTGCGTGCACCAGTTATGCCATAAACTGACACAACGTATAGGAAGCCGGAGGTACTGGCAACGAGTTTAAGCAGCCTTGCCTTGGGCGTATTTGGTGATACAAGGTAAACAGTCGCAAGGTTAAGCTGCGAAGCCGTCGTCGAATACGTGTGTCCCTCCTCAACCGGCATGTCTGGCAAAATAAACCCGTCGAGTCCACACCGCTTGGACTTTGTCATGAATTTTTCCATGCCCGCCCGGACAAGAATGTTTGAATAGGTCATTGCAACCAAAGGAAGGCTTGGATGCTGTTTTCTGATACTTCTTACAAGCTGGCGCGCCTTCTCAGGTGTCATGCCTTTGCTTAGCGCCATGTTTGATGCTGCCTGTATAGTAGGTCCGTCTGCTAGGGGGTCTGAAAAAGGTATCCCGATCTCGATAATGTCGGCTCCACCTTTCACCAAGGCGTTTATTATCTGCTTTGACGTTCTCGTGTCCGGATATCCGGCAACTACATAGCAAATAAGAGCACCTTCTCCATTTTTTGCCAGTTCAGAGAATTTTTCAGAGATTCTATTTTGCATGCTTCGTCTTTTTCTTTCTATTCTTCTTACTCTTGTCGAGATAATCTTGAACTATTTCCACGTCCTTGTCTCCTCTGCCAGAAAGAGTGACTACTATAATGTCGTCCTTTTTCATTTTCTCCGCGAGCTTCATTGCATACGAAATTGCGTGTGATGGCTCCAGCGCCGGTATTATCCCTTCAGATCTTGACAGCGTTAGGAATCCTTCTATAGCCTCACGATCTGTCGAAGTAGCATACTGCGCTCGTTTGAGCTCTTTGAGCATTGCATGCTCTGGTCCGACACCGGGATAGTCAAGGCCAGCAGATATACTGTGGGTCTCAACGACTTGTCCGCACCCATCCTGCAGTAGACAAGTGAACATGCCATGCAAGATACCTTCCGAGCCAGCGGTAAGACTGGCTGAGTGCTTGCCTGATTTGATTCCCTTGCCCCCCGCTTCTATGCCGTATAGTTTTACATCACTGTCATCAAGGAAGGGATAGAATGAGCCTATTGAGTTGCTTCCGCCACCAACACATGCAACAAGAGCATTGGGCATAGCACCTTCGATTTCCCAAATCTGTTGTTTTATTTCTCGCCCAATCACACTTTGAAAGTCCCTCACCATCATTGGGTAGGGATGAGGACCTACCACTGAGCCAATAAGGTAGTAGGTCGTTTTGACGTTGGCAATCCAGTCACGGATCGCCTCGTTTATTGCGTCTTTTAGAGTCTTGCTCCCAGATTGGACAGGATAAACCGTTGCTCCTAAAAGTTTCATTCTAAAGACGTTGAGCTTTTGTCGCTCAAAGTCCTTAGCTCCCATGAATATTTCTGCAGAAAGGCCGAGCACTGCACACGCTATGGCTGTGCCGACACCGTGTTGGCCAGCACCAGTTTCAGCAATTATCCTTTTTTTGCCCATCTTTTTTGCTAGCAGCGCCTGCCCAAGGGTGTTATTGGTCTTGTGGGCTCCGCCATGCAAAAGATCTTCCCGCTTTAAGTATATCTTGGCTCCGCCTACGTGTTTTGTTAAGTTCTTCGCAAAGTAAAGTGGCGTGGGCCTGCCAGCGTATTCAGTTAGGTAATAAGAAAGATCGTTCTGAAAGTCAGAGTCATTCTTGTATTTCTCATAAGCGGATTCAAGCTCCTCGATTGCCGGCGCTAAGGTCTCCGGTATGTATTTACCGCCATACTTTCCAAATTTGCCACCTACAGGATAGATGCCTAACAAAGATGAATCTTGTACCGTTCAACGAGGTATTTTAAGGGATGTATAGTTCTATAATGCATAATACAAGTCCGAGATCTTGGCAGCAATATCTGGTGCCTGCATTACACTTGTTCCCACTAGAAAGGCGTCTGCCCCTGCAGTCCTTAAGTCTCGTATGTCTTCTGGACTGTTGATGCCGCTTTCGCTTATTATCGTGCTCTTGGCCTTGCCATACCTTTTCAATAACTTCTCCGTGTTTGTGATATCTACGTGCAAGTTGTCAAGGTCGCGGTTGTTGATGCCGATTAAGTCGTATTTTGATTTAAGTGCTTCTTCAAACTCTTGCTCGGTATGAACTTCAACTATCACCTCGAGGCCTCTTTTCTTTGCGTGTTCTGAAAGTTTATCCATGTCGTCTTCCGCAAGGTTGTGGTCAAAGATGGATTTGATAAGCAGTATACAATCTGCACCTGCTTTCTTGCCTGCATCTATTTGAATCGTGCTGACAGTAATGTCTTTCATTAGTACGGGAACCCTCATCAGTGTCCTTCTAATGGTCGCCAAATATTCAATTGAACCGTCGAATAAGGAAGGTTGCGTCAGCACTGATATTCCAATTGCCCCAGAGTCTACCATTATCTTTGCAATCTCTGTCGGCTCTGTCATGCTCCTTATCTTTCCTTGGGAAGGCGACGAAAACTTTACCTCAGTAATGAGCGGAGCGTGAGCACATAATCTGATAGTTTTTTTAAGGCTTATCCCATCATGGGTGAATGATTGCTTTATTTCATAGGCGCCCTGATCTATAGCTTTGTACGAATTGTCGGCTAAATGCTTGAGGTTAAATTCGGTCCTACGAAATTTACTCATAATTATAAATCCAGGGCTAGGGTCCTAACGTTCACGGTGATTAGTAGTTCCTAGTGCGCATGTGGCGGAGGTGCACTACCTTTAGACAAGGTTTCATTGAATGTGCCAGCGGACTTCTCATGAAATTCCAGGTTTGACTGGTCGACTTTTATCGCCTGTGGCGGACATACTGATACGCAAGCCATGCACC
>JBJMEE010000008.1:0-17795 GCA_045809585.1 Nitrososphaera sp.
CAGATATGAAGCTGGCAATCAGATCGTCTTTTTATGTCTGTGCGTGTATCTATACACTATGTAAGTACTAAGTTCCTTAGTCAACAAACAAATAAGGAAATGCTAGAGATTAAATAAAGATCCTCAGATCTTACTTACACCCCATCTTGTTGTATAACTTTTTCATCTGTTGTACCGTTAACTGTCCCGGTGCAATAATTTTGTCTAGGCTTGCATAGGTGAAGGGGGCGTTGCCAATTATATTGCATAATAGTCTCGATATCACTCCTGCATCACCCATGGCAAAAAAAATCGGGGATAAGCCTATGGCCGTCTCGTACAGCTCTAGGAGCCTCAATGAATCTTCGATGCTCTGTGCCGTAGTCACGATCTTGACATAGTTGCTGTAGCTCCTCATCTCTGAAAGCAAATCAGCAATGTAGTCACTTGGCGGAGTTTTTTCAAAGTCATGCCATGATACAAGCAGGGGACTCTTTTTCCCTTCTAAAAGGTCTGCAAGCTCGTCATTTTTTTTAAGAATTTCAAACTCCACGTCAACCAGCATAGGTTCTTGCTCTATTAGTCTGTACAGCCAAAGCAAGCGATTCTCTTCGCTGCCGGTGAACATGCCTCCCTCACTTTTCGGCCGCAGGGTATAGACTGTTCTATCCTTTATGCTTGTTGCAGCATCCAAGGCCGCAGGTAAAAAATCCTGTTTAAGGAAGTCGAACCGTATCTCCACATAGTCTGCTCCCAGTTGAAATGCACGATCTGCTTCTTTTTCTATCGATTTAGCATCCTTCGGCCCTATTGATACACAAATCCTGGGAGCCAAGTCAATTGCTATTCTTAGAAGTAGGATTATTTGTTTGTTTTATCCAACCCCTGCAGGCGGTGAGCTGTGTGTGCCATGATCTATTCTCTTGTGCGCTTCAAGGACGTCTGCTGACTCAAAAATCCTGCCACAAATGCTACAGCGGTGCTGCTTTGGACCTTTGGACCCTGCAGTTGCAGCAGACATTGATATGTCTAAACATCACGCCTTATTAAACGTGTGATATGGCTTGCAATCGACGCTGGCCTTTGACCTACTATGTTGAGCTAAAACGCAATCCATGCCTCTTTCTCTTATACTCATCAAGCGAACCTATTTTCCTTCTGCAGTGATAGCATCCAAGGTGCAACAAAAGATAGTTGTTCATACCGCAATGATCTATAAAGGGAGAATGAATCCCCCAAGTCTTAGCGCTTGTTATCACAGTGAGATGGGATTTTTCTCCAATCAGCTACTAGGGCGTGGTTTCTTATGTGAAGGGGTTCCTCGCTTTCTATCCGATTCTTAGCCAGATCAACGTACTTTTTTAGCAAATCGATCCCGACGTAGCTGCGGCCAAAGTGATGGGCTACCTTCGTAGTCTGCCCGCTTCCATTGAATGGGTCTAACACCAAGTCATTCTCATACGAGTACAACTTCATCAGGCGATACGGGATTTCCTCTGGGAACGGGCACGGATGATCAATATAGCCGGGTGGCACTGGCGCAATATGCCAAATTGAGTTAGCTATTTCTCTTGTCCATTCCTCATGCGTCGCTGGAAGGATATCTATCCTTTTTGTCCGACCGCTGTTGACATCTCCCTTGCGCAAAATCAAAATAAACTCATGCATAATGTTTGCACGGTAGTATTTCGGGTATGGATGAATGATGAAGGATCCGTATCGATTTGTGCCACCGGTCACCTTGTGCCAGATAATCTCTTCATGAAGGTTCCATTTCCCAAAGGGCTGCACAAGCTTGGATAGCAACATGTGAGGGAGGGGTACTATCGTTCCATTGACGACTTCATTTGCTATGACAATGCAGCAGTAGCCGCCTTCCTTTGTTACGCGATAGACCTTATCGCCAAAAATATCTGCCATGTCATTCAGATAATCATTGGTGTCTAGGTTTAGTTTGCCTCTGTAACATGCGCCACTTTGGGACACATGGGTATCGTAATCGATCGCGTTTCTATATGGTGGCGAAGTTATCGTCAGCTGGACGGAATCCGCAGGGAGCCTCTGCAGCAAGTCCTTGCAATTCCCGACAGCTATTTGATTAGTGATTTCTTGTTGGACAAGCATAATTCGATGCTGTCTGCATGCTCTTGGGATCCGTCCAAAGACCCTATACTTTAAAGTAATAAACAAGTGGCTAAAAAGAAACTATGTCTTCAGCTTGCAAAAACGAGCTCGGACAATGAGACCTCTACCAATTCTTGGGTACTGTTCACTTTCAATGCATGTTAAAGGTGATACATCAGTTGAAAAACGATAGGTCATCGTCATCATCATCCAATTTTTTTACTTCTTCTTCTTTTGGTTCCCGATGTGTATAAAGTTCCTTGATGCATAGGGCATAATACTATTGAATTGCATATGTCATTTTTCAAGGCCTCGATTGCTGCCCTAACAATGCCGCTTTGCGCTAAAAGTTTCACGTCTGAGATCGAAGATATAACGGTGAGTGGTTGTTGCCACAATCCCATAGCTTTCTCATCAGTGACACATTTCCCCTTTCACATATTATCCTCTCATTTTTCACGCCGAGAATATAGCTTGGCATCAGCCCAAACCAACGCAGAAGGAAAGCTATAGATATTACTCGATTTTGGCTTATCGCAAGGGATAGAAAGGAAAAGAAAGGAGAAGTGGAGAGATGGATCTTATAAACTGGAGCCCAAATCCAAGTCCTAGTCCATCTTATCCTTTAACTTCTCCTTGACCTTTTCCTTGTCGTATTCTCGATCCATGTCCCTATCGGTATCTGACGCCTTGTTGGCTGTAGCCTTTGCACCAGCCCTAAGCTTATCAGACGCCTCTCCGATTTCTGAGCCCATGGTGCCTTAGATATATTATGTCAAAATATTTAAGGGGTTACTCACTAAATTCGGTTTCATCTTCCCCCCTATAGTTACCTCTGTAGATCAACGAATAGAAAGACACATACAGCAGCTATGAGACACGATCTATCTCCGATTTACTCGTGACGCTGTCAAATATGATCTAGTCTGCCTTCTAATTGTTGGAATTCTTTTTCATGATCTTGGATAAATTACGATTTGAGCTTTAATCAAACGAGCCATGATAACCACCTGTAGTTGTTAATGACTTCCTAATCTTGCATTTTTTTCACTTGTAGGACCCATACTGATCTTTCAATAATTCAATACCTCCTCGCCTTTTGATATGAGATATTCAAGCGCCATTATGGCCAATAAGCGTAGATGGCTGTAACCTAGGATATAGAGTTTATTAAGTTATCAGTTAAACCCAGTAGGTAAAACTCAAAGAACATTTAGTGCTATTTTTCTACAATGAATTCATCTACTTCCATGCCAAAGTGACGACCCGCAGCTTGCTTGGTATACCCTAGCACCTCATCGCCCACATTTACTTCAGTCACCGATAGCAACTTGCCGTCCTTGGATATGAGCCGTATCGTCTCAGCATTTTGTAATATAACTGTGCCTTTCTCGCCGTTGATCTCTGCGCGTATTAGTCTCAGCGGTCGCGTCTCTATCTTTGATCTACCGACTACAGCGCTTCTTGCAATGCCTTCGTTGTTGACAATCCATACTTCGCTTCCTGATTCAATCTCGGAAAGATAGCGTGTGCTACCACCAGGCACTATCGTGTAACAATATACGGCGCCGGCGTTCACCCTGAAGGGCCGGGGCGAAGTGAAAGAAGACCCGATTGATTCATTGTGCACTAAAAGCATAAAGTTTGATCTGCTTCCAACCAACATGCCTTCTCCTAACCTCATCATCGACGCGGTGTCTACGCAGACCCTCTCTCCGGTGCCGACGTCTTTTACCTCTATGATCCTAGCCTGTGTAAGAAGGAACCTTGAAGTAGTTAGCTGTTGCCTGGCCTTGTCAACTTCCTCTTCGCTGTCTGTAGATAAAATTACTCCATCGACTCCTAGCTCAAGGACTGCAAACAGTGTTGCAACCTCTTGCGAGCTTTTTGCTGTGGCGAACACTTTTGTTTTGGACCTCTGTAGTTTGGCAATAATATTTTCAAGTGGGATTATCTTCCAGTCTGACGCCTCTACGATTACAAATTCTGCTCCATTCTCTGATGCCCCTTCGATCTCATCGACGTCAAGGTTGCTAGTCACTTTCTTGAAATAGCCAACGCTCTTGCCAGATGACTTGAGCGATTTCAATTGATCAAAAGTCGTACAGATTACGATGTCAGCGTCCTCCGATTCATATATTGTCCGGAAGCTCCTGCCGGCTATTTTGGGATCAGCGTTGATAATCAAATTGCCCTTCTCCTTTAGTTTTGAGAGAAAGTCTCTCAGAGAAGATAGTGCTACTGTTGGCTTGACTATTAGCTCTTTTGGTTTGGGATCAGTCAAGTTCTTTCAGAGCCTCTCTAACATTTCTGTTTTCGATAATGATCTTGTATAATGCGCGTACCATTGCAGGCGGATTTTTATGCTGAAAGATGTTACGGCCGAATGTAACGCCCTTTGCGCCGCTTGCCATTGCCCCACTGCACATTTCCAAGATTTCTTTGTCTGTGTCGGCTTTTGGTCCTCCGGCAATTACTATAGGGACAGGACAGCTTCGGACGACTCGCTTAAATGACTCAGGGTCGCCTGTGTACACAGCTTTTACAATATCGGCTCCCGCCTCCGCCCCCACTCTCGCAGCATGAGCAACTATGTCCGGGTCATGTGGGTTCTTAATGTTCTCTCCGCGGGGGTACATCATGGCCACAAGCGGTATGCTCCATTCGTCGCATTTATCAGATACCATTCCGAGCTTTTGGAGCATCTCTGGCTCTTCCTTTGAACCGATGTTAATATGAAGAGAAACCGCGTCAGCCCCAAGCCTAATTGCTTCTTCGACACTGCCTATGAGCATTTTTCTGTTTGGAGCCGGACCTAGAGATGTGCTGCCAGAAAAGTGTACTATCAGCCCAATATCCGTCGACCTTGGCATCGTCTTGATGATGCCCTTGTTCACAAGGACACAGCTCAATCCAGCAGAGGCACATTGATAGATCAGGCCATGAATATTCTCTAGTCCCTTAATAGGACCATTACTTATGCCATGGTCCATGGGGATGCATAGCATTTTGCCGTCATTTAATATCCTCGATAGCCGGATATCCCTGCCAAAGACCATATATATCCAGACTTTCTTGCCAACCTACTTATAATTTATTTACTCCCAAGAATAGATATATCTCTGCGACAATTCTGACCTATTTTTGCCACCCTGTTATCTGGAGGGTTAAGATAGGCATTCCCCCGTTTAACTAACAGCAACGTACTGAATCATCTTTGCCTGTTTTGCTAATCACGTTAATAATCCAACCCGGATCTTATCCGGAACGATAACTCACTCTTTGTTATAGTTATCAAACATAGTCAAAGGCTCTGTCTTACGGCTACTATAATTAGTAGTGTGTTAAAAGGTCAGGTAGCTGGTCGAGATGGACCTACTCCTTTACCGAAGTAGGCTTTGACATGCGGCCTAAACAGGTAGTAGAGGATTATTCCACTTATGATAATGCTAATTATTCCACCATAATTGGCAGCAGTAACGAGTGTAATTGCATTCCATACTATACTAATAATTGACAAGATTATGGAGACAGTCCAAGCCCATCCTCTACCTTTCAGTAGTCCGTAGGCTACAACAAATGAGACAATAGCTATAGCAACAAGCACTGCTCCAAATGCAATACCTAGCCCACTAAGAAAAGATTGGACAGCCACTGGAGAATCAGCAGAAGGAGGTATAGGGATTTGTGCAGCAGTCATGTTGCCTTGTATATCAGTTTGATTAAAGGCTGATGGCGGAAGCGTAGGCAAGAAGGCACCCAAAGTAATCAGTCCAATTCCGAAAATGAGCATGAAAGCTCCACCAATAATCTGGAGGATTGCAATGATTGTAACGCCAAGAGGTCGGGACATAGGTGTACTTGGCAAGTAACAGCTGTATCGCCAGGTACCCTTCTAATATACCCGATCCAGAGATCAACATTAGAGAAAAGCTTGGCACAAGTAGCTATGTCAAGCGTAACTTGATACAATTTTAATACGATTTATTATTTGCAATAATAATCAAATCCGCACTTTTGGATAATTGTCTAGACTTGCGCCATACCTCCGTCAACAAACAGCTCTATACCAGTGATATAGCTGGCATCATCTGATGCAAGAAACTAGACAGCTTTTGCTACTTCATCTGGGCTACCCATTCTTCCTATAGAAGTTGAGCTTACGGAATTTCTTAAGGAATTCTCAGTCTGATGGTCATTCAGTACTCGATTCACGAAAGGGGTGTCTATTGGGCCAGGACTTATGGCATTCACTCGGATATTTCTCTGATTCAGATTAAGCCTCCAAGACCGGGCAAACGAACGTACCTCGGCATTGGCAATATGATGAACGCTTAATTCTACCGATCCTTTGGATGAACCTACATAAGCCATCAAAATGATTGAACCTCCATCCTGAAAAATTGAAAGTGCTTTTTTAACAGTAAACAAAAATCCTTTTACATCAATATCAGATACTTTGTCAAAGTGTTTCTCTGAGATTTCCCCCAATGGAGCAAATTCAATAATACCAGCATTTGCGAATAGGATGTCTATTTGACCTTTCTGATCCTTTACTACATCATACATCTCATCAATATCTGCTAAATTAGATACATCATCTTGAATACCACTAACGTTTTTACCTATATCTGATACAGCTATATCGACATCTTTTTGATGGAGTCCAGTAATGAAAACATATGCTCCCTCTGATACAAACCTCTTTGCAGTAGCTAAGCCGATGCCGCTGGTTGCTCCAGTAATCACTGCAATTTTTCCTTCAAGTTTAATTCCCATTAATTACTCCTTTTTTTTGTTATTGGGTAGGGATACTATTTAGAATATCAAAAACCATGATTGTGGATACTAAGAAGTACGAAGGTCACTTTTGACCTTTATTTCCAGCGGATACCTGGAAGGATAAGATAGGCTTTGCTCCGTACAACTTACTTTTTGTGTCTTGATAGGAAAGATAGAAAAAATGTGTCCTGCTATTGGTTTGCTCAATGGAGATTATTTATTATCCCCCCAGCTCTCCTCTCAATGCCCTTCTTATCTTGATCAGGCAAACCCTGATAGAACGCTTCAACTTCTCTTGGCTTCGTAATCATATCCTCAACAATCATGTTGACTAGCCTAAAGAGGATGAGGGCAGTTTTAATATCGTCCTTGAGGTCTATTTTCCCCAGCGGGTGAACGGCGTCATTTCCTGTAATTCTTACACTATCCAATCCTTGTTGTGCAGGCTTAGACCGTTCTCTACCGAAAGTTCAATCTTGTCTTAGATGTCTTTCTGATTCTTCTTTACTGGTAATTTTCTATCCTCACCTATTCTATTCACTTATTTTCAACAGTGAGACGGAGTATTTCTGCAGCACCTCTTGGTCACTGTGAAACAATGGCTCTTGCTTCTAAACAACCATCTTTGGTCTGATCATGATGATGATCATTATCTGGGAGGTCAGGATGCGGCAAAGGGGCAATCGCTTCAAAAGGATAGATCATCTTTTTTTGTGCCAGACTGAATATTTTTTACATCTGAAACATTGTACAACCCATGCCTGAGGATCGTCGTGCTTCGGAGGACGACGACTCAGTCGGCTTCCATAGGGATCGCGAAAACGATACCAAGTTTGCTGAGCATATACCGTACAGAAAGGACAGATAAAAGCAGTTGCTTGTAAAGCAGGAGCGGTAGTATCTTTTAATGCCAAATCTATTGTCATCTATAAGGAATTATAGTAGGCTTTTTCTTTTTCTTTTTTGAATCTTCTAACAGCCACAAGAGCCTGTCTACCAAAGTATACGCCATTAAAAATAAAGAGAGAGAGGTTCTGCTGCTATAGATGTGAGTTGACTCACTTTCGCATGACCGCCTTCGGGATAACTGCAGTTGTCGCGCTTGTAGTCTCTCTCAAAACCTGTGTGTCTTTGTTGGTTTTTGGATCTCTGCCGGATCCGGCCTTGCCGGTCGGCTTTAGCTTCCCAATGCGGCATTTTGGGCGTGTATTAAATTTTATTTGTGACTTTAGTATACCTTATGTATACCTTATGTACGGACCAATAAAAGAATATGAAAGGATGAGTTCAAAACTATTGACACATCTAGAAGAAAAACAAATGGCGTTTGAATATCGAACATAAATAAAATCGATATAGAGGGGGCTTTTTCTATCGAACTTTTCGCGCTCTATATAGTTTCACGTTACCGGTCAATCAACAGAGTCGGGAACGGTAACCCCTGTGAGCCTCTGATTTTTGCGAGCCTGTGAATGGTACGAGCAGAGACAGAGGCCTGTAGCAAAAGCATGGCTTTGAATCAATGCAGTAAGGCCACAATGAACCTGGCAATGTTTGATGGAATTGTTTTCAATAGGGAATAGCCAAAGCTTTCTAATTGGCGTCAAAGACAGTCTTACAGATAAAGGCAGAGTGGATAATAGCATTACATAAAAATTGGGTAGTCTTTTCTGTCTATTGTTAGGGATGGTTAGAACCAAGCTCTTAAATTTACAGCCACAAAATCTGCTAATGTAACTTGCTAAAAAAGCATGAACGAAATCCGTTCTGCTATATCTGCAATCTTTTCTTCACACCCGAGTATCTGCCACTTCACCTCAGAGCCGATCACACAAAGGAAGAATTGGCCGCTCATTTGCTGCTGACATATTTCGACGAATGGCGTGAGCAAGAAGAGGCGATTGAGAAAGCAACAGAGACCCCCCGATGAGTTCCATAAGTTTTTTAGAAGTGCTCACGCTAGAGCACCGTGGGCTATGGGCTTTGAGTCTGACTCATCAGAATTTGAAAGGATATCAACCAAAAAACTAGCGATCTTATTTGGTCTTGCATTCCTTGGGGCATTCATGGTGATACAGATGGTACAAGGGTTTCCTCTTGCTGACCTCTTATTTAGGCAGACTACAACTGAAGAGGTCAATGTATCCCTAAAGCAAGAAGATGTATGCGTGGTAGAGCCGGCCGACGGTCAACCAAAAAGCATACAGAATTGTCCTTATAACGTAGGCGACACGCTAATTGTCACATATTATGAAGGGTCGACCAATGTGGAATCTCACAGACGCAATGATTAAATTATTATCGTTGTTGCATACAACAATTAGCGTGTTAGTAAGTCTAGAGCTACCTTAAGGTTTTGCTCGTCTCCTCTTCTTTTATCAATTGGAGTCTCCATTATTATAGGCAAGGTCCTAATTTGAGGGTTATTGAGGAATGCCGCCATTCCTTCAATGCCTATGGATCCAAGCCCGATATGCTCATGCCTGTCCAAATTTGAACCTAATCCGCCTTTTGCGTCATTAAGGTGTACGACCTTCAATTCTTTCAAGCCCACGATATTTTTGAATTTTTCAAATATCTTATCTGTGTCCTCGTTTGTGCGTAGGTCATAACCAGAGGAAAAAAGATGGCAGGTATCGATGCAAACCCCAAATCGCTTTGAGCTGTCAAGCCTATCGAGGATAAGGCGCAGCTCTTCAAGTGTGCCACCAATACTATTCTTCGTGCCCGCGTTATTTTCTAGGAGCACCACCACTGTACTTGCGCTTTTGCTTTGAGCGTTCGCGGTAGTTAGGGCATTTACCAGCTGATCAATGCCACTATTTGGTCCCCTGCCCATGTGACTTCCTAGGTGTATCACTAGATATGATATTCCGAGGGCCTTGCATCTTTGTAGCTCTTCTGTAAGGGTCCTTACTGATTTTTCATATAACTCTCCTTGAGGTCCTGACAAGTTCGGCAGGTACGGCATATGGACAACTACTGATGCTTTTTCAATGCCGCTTGCAGAAAGCCTGCTCTTGAACAACTCTACCTCAGCCTGAGGTAGCGGTTTTGCAGCCCAGCCACGAGGATTTCGAGTGAATATTTGAAATGCAGTACAGCCTAGCTTTTTTGCATTGTTGACAGAATTTGATATCCCGCCTGCTATGGAGACATGAAACCCGACCCTTATATCCATCGTTTCGATATGAAAGATAATTTTTCTTACTTTAACTTATTGTAATGGAGTTTTTATGGTAGAACAGCTACTGTGTTATTGTCGAACTTGCCTTCTATAGAAATGGCCGGTAGTGATCTAGCCAAGTATCCATTTTTGAATGAAGCTGGTGAATACCTGCGCGAGTCAAGCTTTGGCTGGGAAGAGCTTGACAGTCCCGATATGAAGCATATTATCGACCGCGCTGCCGAGCGCATCGAGATCGAGGTCAATGGTAAGATATACGATGACCTAGAGAGATACGAAATTGAAATCCTTACATTCCTCATTTCTCTGGTGATCGTCAAATCAATTGGGATCGATCAAGTACTAAGAAAGTTCGCGCTAGCGGAAGCGAGAAGGGCAGAAAAGTTCCTCACAGAGGATTTAAGAAAGCAGAGCGAAATTAAGAGACTTTCTATTTTTGCCAAAATCTTTGAGGATTTGTTCAAATTGAAAATAGTCATTTCAGAGGATCAGCGTCTATTCAAGGTCCGAGTTGTTGATTATCTTGCAAGAGCTTCTCATTTCCACGAACAAGAATGGAAACTGATCAACAGACTTGTCAACAATGGCTATGTGTATCTCGACGCTGATGAGACCGTCAGACTCATTAGAAATGAGCTCGCCGTGCTCATTTATGACAAAGTCAAATCAATGACTCTACCTACCCTGCCGCAGGGGATAAAATCAGCAGCTGACCCTCTGCGGGTAAAACTGGTATCACGGTACGAGCGGCGCGCCGTAGCGGCAGTAAGAGATCACCCGCCATGCATAAAACATGCACTTGAAGTGATGAATAGAGGTGATAACTTACCTCACTCGGCGCGAGTAATGCTTGCCACCTACATGTTGGCTATAGGCAAGCCCGTGGATGAAATCGTATCGATATTTGAAAATGCTCCGGATTTTAACGAAAAGATAACCCGATACCAAGTGGAGCACCTAGCCGGCATGAAAGGAAGCCATACCAGATATTCTGTTCCTTCATGTGATAAGCTCCGAAACGAAAACCTCTGCTTTGCAACTGCTGAATGTGACGGCCTAATAAATCCAATTCAGTTTGGCAGGAAGAAGAAATGAGAGAAAACCTCAATGCTGCGAAGACTAGATCGGTCATAAAAAAAGCATTTCGTGAATATTACTTCCACCAGTCAAACGCAATTCAAGAGCCTCTCAAAATGGAGCAACGTGAGTTTGGTTGGATGCAATTCGGACAATCAGGCATGCTTAGGCATCTATCATTCAAAAGCATGAAAGAGCTTGATGCTATGCTTGTCAAGGAAGCGCCTTCTGATGTCTATTGCTCAAATGGATACTACCGATTTCCAACACAACAACCTATGCATGAGAAACAGTGGCTCGGGGCAGACCTTATCTTTGATATTGACGGTAAAGATCTTGCCCTGCCGTGTATTCCATCGCATTCGTATCTAGTGTGCACAAGTTGTGGCCATGCATCTCCTACTTATGAACAGGACGAAGAGGAGAAATCATATTCTTGCCCTTACTGCAGCTCCATAAAGGCTGATCATGTTTCCATCCCCTGCAACAAGTGTATAGATGCCTCAAAAAAGGAGGCTAAACGTTTGATAGAATTTTTGTTGCTAGACATTGGCCTAGAGCGTAGTAATATTCACATTTACTTTTCTGGTAACAATGGCTTCCATGTACACATAAATGATGGTGCATGCATCACCCTCGATCCACAGGCCCGCTCCGACCTTGTAGGCTATCTTTCTGGAACAGGCTTCATGTTGGAAAGTATTGGAGTAAGAAAGACCAATACAGAGGATATATTTTTCATAAAATTCCCAAAAAGTGGACTTGCATACGGCTGGAGAAGAAGAATTGCAGAGAAGCTCAAGATCGACATGACATCAGCAATCAAACTCAAGAACATTGTCAACCAAAATGGTGGCTATAATGCATTCAAAGTCGAACTTGAGAGATTGGTTAGGGGTATGGCAGTCAGAATAGATCCACAAGTGACAACTGATGTTCACAGGGTGTTTAGGATGCCTGGCACGCTCAATAGCAAGAGTGGGTTGTCAAAGACAAAATCCAGCGATCTCCACTCTTTTGACCCCTTTGTCGACGCGTGTCTTCTTGGCGATGGCAAGGTGAGCGTCAGAGTTAAGACTCCAGTCAAATTGAAACTAAAGAAGAACTCGTTCAACATTTCAAAAGAATCAGCTGAGATGCCTGCTTATGCAGCAGTTTATCTTATGTGCAAAGGGCTAGCAGAAGCGAATTAGCCCATTGGCTCAATAGACCTACGAAGAAGCCTTAGGAATGATATAGGATATGAGCTCATTAACGAAATGCTGAAAAAGATGGAAGATGTACCTCCATTAATTCTGCCATATATCTCGAAGAATACCGAGATATTATAGAGCTGCTACATCTTAATACAGGTAGATAACCAGATTGACAGTGCTAGTAGTTGACAACCTATCTCCGTTTACAGTAGATATACTGTCCTGTCTTGATCAATTACATAATCCATATATTCACAAGAGATTCTCTGAAGTTTCTAATGCTGATCTTGCCCAATGCGATAAGGTCATACTGTCGGGCAGGCGCAGACACAGCCAGGAGATAAATGCAGCAAATTCTAGAATCACCAGATACTGCTACAATCACGATAAGTCGCTCCTCGGTATCTGTTATGGAGCGGAAATAATAGCGCTTACGCTTGGAGGCTCAATACGCAAACTGCCAACTCATCTTCATGGGATGACTGAAGTGTCGCTTTCAAATGCAAACCCACTAACTGAAGATAAAAAGACCATCTTGGTATACGAGAGTCATAGATACTGCATTGCGAGGCTACCCCCAAATTTCAAGTCACTAGCAAGCTCTAAGTACTGCGAGCATGAAATATTCGCCAGTGACGGCAACGTTTATGGTACGCAGTTCCACCCGGAAAAGAGCGCGGGCGATGGCCTAGCTCTTCTGAAAAATTTTCTGACGACATAAGAAGAATTTTATTTGTTTGCAAGACACAGAAGTATGGCTTGGAATCCCAATCAGAGCATTTCATCAGCTTGCCCCTCGTAAGCAAGAACGAAGACAGGGCAGATTTACCACTTGTAGTGAATGTTGTCATCAAATACTGGGGCGAAGAAATCTCTTCGAACATATCTGGCGCAGCAAGCGACAAAGGAGGCGCTATGATTCATGGTATCGAGCTTGCAGAAAGGCTAGGATTTGAATCACACATTTACAAAAGTTCAATGAAGGATCTGAAAAAACGAATCGATCAAGGCGTACCACCTATAGTTATAATCCCGGGTATACAGACAACTGTGCAGCATGCAATAGTCGTAGCAGGCTACGATACCAAGGAGCGCAGGATACTTAGCTACGTCCCTGAGCCCGACACAGTAGGTGCAATTCCAGAGTCGAAGTTTGAGCAGGATTGGGAACAAGACGACATGATTGCCATTATCATGATTCCTTCAGATATGAAGGACCTGCTAAAGAATGAAAACCTCAAGTTTGCCAAATCAAACAGGATCTGTTTTCAGGCCGAAGGATTGAGACAACGTGGAAAAGTTAAAGAGGCCATCGAAAGTTTGCAAAAAGCTATAGAAATCGACTCAGATAACGCGCAAGCATGGAGTCTTCTTGGTGGCATATATAATGAGACAAATTCTGATAAGGCTGTCACTTGCTACGAAAGTGCAATCAGGTTCAATCCAAAGTACTATCTAGCCTACCGGGGTCTTGGCAACTATCACCTAAAAAAGAATGATTATTCGCTTGCAGAAGCATTCTACAACAAGGCAATAGAGATCAATCCATTCAGGTTTGGTCCGATATACAAGAATCGGGCCATAGCGAGGATGCAGCTTGGCAACAATCAAGGTGCAAAAGAAGACTTAGTCAAATACCTGGAGCAGACTCCAGCGGCTGACGACCGAAAGAGCATCCAAGAAGCATTGGATCAGTTTTGATCCTCCACTCATACAGCATCTTGTATATCTTGTATCGACCTAAAGTCTATTGAGTATTCTAATGCGATGTCTTTTAGAAGCCTCCTACCAAAGAACCTGATTCCAAGAATGTTGCTACTTGAACAGTTTCGACTCTGCTATCATTTTCTGTGTTGCATCCAGAAGCTTCGCTATGTCACTTTCTTCATGGGCAAAGGATATCGCAGCCATCTTTGTCGGCAGGAAAAATATTCCGTGGTTCGCCATAAGGGCAAGATGGTATCTTTTTAATAGCTCTCTATTGGACTTTTCGACGTCGCTTGCATCGAGAACAGCGTTCTTGCCGAAGTGTGTCAAAAACATGGATCCTACGCCCGTCACCTGGCATGGAAATCCTGATTCGGCAAACAATTTCGCTAGCCCTTTCCTTGCCATGCCCCCGAGCCTGTCAATTTTGATATACACCTGCTGTCTATTTTTTTTCAAAAAGTTCAGGGTCGCAAGACCTGCAGTCATTGTTATAGGGTTGGCTGAAAATGTCCCGCCCCCTATAGCGCAGCGTGCTCCTTTATCTCCTCTCTCCACGGGATCGGCAAGGGACATTATTTCTTTGTCCCCACATAATATGCCGATCGGCATTCCTCCACCTGCTATCTTGCCAAGAGTAAACAGATCAGGTTCTAGCCTGTAGTTACTTGCAGCTCCATGAAGGGAGAGTCTAAAGCCTGTCACTATTTCGTCGAGTATGAAAAGGCTGCCATTCTTTTTAGCAAATTCCTCCAAGCCCTGCAGGTAACCGTCAATCGGCGGAATGCAGCCTGCACCCCCGAGTACCGGCTCGATGATGATGCATGCTAGGTCATCCTTGACCGTCTCAAGCACCTTGAGCGATGCGTCAAGGTTGTTAAATGGCATCGATTCCACAAACTGTCCCTCATCCTGTACAAGGCCTAGCCCTTCATCTTCCTCAAACGGATAGTTGACTGTCTGCATAAGTGTGGTGTTGAACCCATGCCAGCCGCCTATCGCCTTGACAACGATACGTCTCCCGGTTTTTGCACGAGCAAGTCTGATTGCGTACATAGTCGCTTCTGAACCAGTGCTGCTAAAGCGCATCATTTCGGCCTTGGGCATCAGCTTTTGAATGGTTTCAGCGAGCTCAACACTCACTTTGTTGACTGTGCCATAAAGCACACCATTTTTAGCCTGCTCGGTCAGAGCGTTTACAACCATCTTCGGAGAGTGACCTAGGATGAGTGCCCAGTGTCCCATCCAGTAATCTGTGTACCTGTTGCCGTCTACATCGAGCAGTTGCTTACCCTTTGCGCCGGTTACAAAAAATGGGTAAGGTTCGAAATAGCGAATATTGTGATTGACGCCGCCTGGAAATACTTTAGCAGCGTGGGAGTAAAGGCGGCTTGACTTTTTCGTTCTGTGTTTGTAATGTTTCAAATAGTCACGCTGCATAGATGCACGTGCGTGTAAACTTTCGCTCTATAAATTTTTCCTTTGGGACCATCCCAAGTCATTAATAAAGGATCATCATCATCAAGGCTATGAGGAATCAGTCAATAATCGTTGTAAAATATTATGATATTTTGCAGCAAAGTAAAATAACAGAGTGGAGCGGGTTGATCGTATGATAGAAGAAAAGCTTGCTTCATTTGGTATTAGTCTCCCTACTCCACCAGAGCCAGGTGGGTCATATCTGCCAGTTGTCATTTCCGGCAATCTCGCTTTTGTATCTGGCCAGATCCCAACTGAAGGTAAACAGGTCAAGTTTGCAGGCAAGATTGACTCGATAGAAATCGGTCAGGAGGCTGCGCGCTTGTGTACTATAAACGCACTCGCCCAATTAAAATTGTCTCTTGGTAGCCTCGATAGAATCAAGCGAGTTGTTAAGGTCACAGGATTCGTTACCTGCGATCCTTCATTTGCTGACCACTCAAAGGTAATTAATGGCGCCTCAGATCTGCTAGTAAAGATATTTGGCGATAAAGGCAAGCATGCAAGGGCCGCTGTGGGCGTTAGCGGCCTGCCTCTTAATAGTAGTGTTGAGTTAGAGGTTATAGCCGAGATTTAGAAGCATACAGGGCCGGGCTGGTCTCATCCCGCTAGCCTTTATCTGATCAATTTCTAATTGTGAGGAAACTTCTAAAAGAGGGCGACGAGTTTCATCTCTATCGGTTATTACTTAGGGACACTGGCTGAAATATAAAATTATTCAATGTTATTAGCTATACTTCGATCAAGGGCTTGTATAAATTTTTGAAGGTTAGCTTTTGGAATTAGTGCGCCGCATGCTCTATCATGACCGCCGCCGCTTCCTCCTAGCTCGGCTGCTATGTCGTTTGTTAATCTTCCAAGATGTACCTTGCAATCCGTCGACCCTCGGATCGAGATGACGTATGACTTCACATCATCCTTTAGCTTGTAGACCATTGCAGCAGGCTTACCAGAAGAGCCTAGAACAAAATTGACTACCATGCTTGATGATAGCTCCACAGCGCTTGGCGCGTGGGCAAGATTGTCCAATTTGACAATTGATTCTCGTATTGACTCAACTGCATTTGCCACCTTTTTTGCAAATTTTTCTGCCATATCGAAACCGCCTTTGATGTCATGGGGGTACTTCATCCTGGCAAGCGTCTCAACGATCTTTATCAGAAATGCATCATCGTGTTGATTGGAAGATATCATGTATGACAACGCGGTCGACTCTAGCATCAGGAACTGCCTATCAAATCTTGGAACTATACCTGATGCTAGGGGTTTGTTTTCCATATAATCGCTGAGCGCACCCATTGCTGCGAAAAATGCAGCATGCTCCGGGAGCTTTTTCTTATACTTTGAATAAACCTGCACGCTTGTGCACTCTTCAATCGTCCGGATGAGTGTCACATCTGCTTTCTTTAGGGCATGCAATGTTTCTTTGCTAATATCATGATGATCAATGTAGATCACTTCCGCGCCTGTAGAAACTATTTTCTGAAGCAATTCCGTGAATTTCTGCTCGTTCTTTTTTGACAAGCCCAGATCGCATATGAATAACTGCTCAATTTTCTCAACCATAGCCGCTATCTTTTCCAACCTAGAGATGAGGTTAGCGTAATCTACGAGGATTATTTTTGAAATATCAAACGCTGCTTTGACTAGCGCAGCAGAGCATATGCCGTCCACGTCTTCCTTATGAGAAATGCAAATAGTAGGCATTAAGAGATACTTCCGAGTGAAGCATATTCATATCCCAGATTTAATAGTTCGTTAATACTTTTAATCAAGAATAAGAAGAATAAAAAAGGTGCAACCGTCGTGAAAAGGATCACAGGATGTGCTTGTTGCAATAGCTGTACGTGTCTGTTCTTTACGTGTTTCCGAAGGCTGCAAGAAGATGGTGTGTCCGTTGCCACTGCTACGTCTGTGGCTTACCACCAACGATGATGGCACAGACTAATTTTGATTCTAGTGCTTTGGGCTATTGGGAATGGCAGGCTGAACACCTCGCCGAAGCTTGGTGCTTACACCTCCATCCCATCAACGCCATCTTCTATGGCCGCCCTTTTCCTTGCGGACGGCTGTCTTTTCTCGGGAAAGGCTTCGTCCTTAGATGCTTTCAGGACTTATCCTAGACAGCTTAGCTGCTCAGCGTGCCCTGTCGGACAGCTGATAAACCAGAGGCTGCGCTGCCCTGTTCCTCTCGTACTAGGGGCAACTTCCCCTCAGACAACCACGCCCCTGTCAGGCAGAGACCGACCTGTCTCACGACGGTC
>JBJMEE010000009.1:0-8874 GCA_045809585.1 Nitrososphaera sp.
TATGGCATTATCGCTATGCGCATCATGATATGTACTGCAACTACAAATATTGCTGCAACTCCTGTGATATAGTGTATTTTCATTATTTGGCTTTCACGAAGCATTGTCATCTTCTCATTATTCGCCTCCAAAGAGCACAGATGCCCCATATAGCATTGCGACTGCCGCAAGTATCAATGCAATCCAGATGCCAGACTTTTGCCTGTAGTTGAGCGATATTGCATCATAGGGGTAGTCTGGCCTGCCTGGCTTGCCAAGCCCCTTGCCTCCATGCGCAAATATCAGACGGATTCCGTTTGCTGAATGATAGACGCACATTCCTATTACCACTATTAGAATAATATGACCAAGAGTAGTTTGAGTAAGCTCTAAGAATGCTTCCCATAAGGCAGGCCCGCCAGCAATCTGGCTGGTTTCATATATGTGGGCGATAAAGTAGGCAAGCAGGCCGACACCTGTTAACCTCTGCAGCCAGTAGGACACGCGTTCCCATCCATAGCGCCGGGGATTGAGCCATCCCATCATTCCCTCACGGTTATTGCGATCAGCTACTTCTCTTTCCATGCTAGTATTTCCTCTCGACTGGTACATATCGTGTAAAAGCCACCGGATACCATGTCATCTTAGGCCCTCCGTTGCCTGTAAAGTAGGCTAGTGTATGCTTCAAGAAGTTCGCATCGTCGCGGTAGGGATAGTCTGTTCTTGCATGCGCCCCCCTAGACTCCCGCCGATTGAGCGCGCCAATGAGTAAAACTTCAGCAGTTCTGAGCATCGAGTCTGTTTCCATTACGTTGATAAAGTTGGTATTGTATTCTTTGGCTTTGTCCTCGACGTGCTTCCACATTGCGCCTTTCAGCTCTCTTACCTTCTCAAGTGCGCTAGTCAACTCCTGCTCATTTCTAAAGACGTACGCCTTTTCATCCATCATGTCTGTCAGCTGCTTTCTAACTTCATAGGGGTTCACTGTGCCTCTTCCACGGAACAGCCCATCGTATATTCGCTTTTCCTCCTCAAGCACCTGCTTTCTACTGATGGAATCAATCTTTTTTCCAGTTGCATATCTTGCCGCAAGCTCTCCGGTTATCTTACCCCACACTATGCATTCGGATGTTGAGTTGGCACCAAGCCTGTTCGCCCCGTGCGTGCTATTGCATGCAACTTCGCCAGCTGCCCAAAGGCCAGCCATTTCAGTTGCGCCATCAATGTTAGTATGAATGCCTCCCATCATATAGTGGCAGACAGGTCTAACTTCGATGGGATCGCGGATGATGTCAGTGCCAGAGAACTTTATTCCAATTTCGCGGATCCCTGCAAGTGCTTCCTTTATGCGCTCGGCCCTAAGATGCGTAAGGTCGAGTTTAAGACAATCAACACCGGTTTCATGCTTGAATCCACTTCCCTCCTGAATCTCTTTTATCATCGACCGAGAGACAACGTCTCTTGGAGCAAGTTCGAGCTTCCCAGGAGCATATTTTTGCATAAAGCGCTCGCCTTTGTTGTTAATAAGATAGCCACCCTCGCCCCTTGCACCTTCTGTTATCAAGATGCCGGATGGCAGTATGCCGGTGGGGTGAAACTGCACGAATTCCATGTCCTTTAGTGCAAGGCCTGCACGGTAGGCCATATCCAGACCATCAGGCGTAGACGAAAATGCATAAGTAGAAAAGCTGTAGATCCTACCGGCTCCGCCCGCGCATATTATGCATGCAGGGGCCTTGAATATGGTAAAGTTGCCTGTCTTCATTTCGATGGCAGTTACTCCTTGGAAGGTGTTGTTCTCATGCAGTATTGAGGTGCAGAACCACTCATTGTAAAAGTGAATATTCCCATACTTTTGACATGTATCGTACAGAGTCTGCATTTCGTAAAAACCTACTTTGTCCTGCGCAAATGTGGCTCGTGGAAATGAATAGCCACCAAATTTGCGCTGTGCTATCCTACCATCTTTGCGCCTTGACCATGGCATTCCCCAATGGTCTAGTTGGTAGACTTCATATGGCATGCTGTTTACCAAGAGCTCAGCTACATCTTGATCTGCCAAGAAGTCACTTCCCTTAATCGTATCGTAAATGTGAGATTCTTGGTTGTCGCCCTCTTCTTCATAGAGCACTGCTGCAGTCCCGCCTTCTGCAGACACAGAATGAGAGCGCATTACTTGCACCTTGGAAATGACAGCTATGGTCAGCTTTCTGTCAAGGGCTGCTGCGGAAATAGCTGCGCGGAGGCCTGCTAGCCCTGATCCGATTATAAGTACATCATGTGTGATAGTAGTAATATCAGCCAACTATGCGCTTCCCTCTTTCTTTCCATTCAGGAAGACTGCGAATTCTCATATATACCTTGAACCCCTGTAATAAATTGCAACAAATCAAAAAGCAATTAACTGTTGTATACACGCAGCCGTAATATTAAAGATGATTCATGATATCTTTGATAGGATAGTAGTACAAATACAAAAGAAGAGTCATCCTTAGAAAGTTTGTAATAAGGGGCAATCCATTTGAGTAAAAAAATGAAACAAGAGGACTGACTTGTTTACAGTGAGGAGTCCAGTTGTTCCAGCGTATTTCACAACGAGCAAAAGAAGGGCTTCTCCCTTCTCTTGCCAAACAAGAGATGGTAAAAACTGCGGTGGAAATGATAGACGGAGCGGAGAAATATATGGTATATCGTCGTGCAGACTTGGACATTTTGATTTGAAGAGTATTTTAAAAGTCTCACTTTATATAAGTTGTAGCCCCCCATAATATCAAATATGGTCTAGACAAGGATGTCACTAAAAGAACAGATCTATATACATTGTCCTGGTTCAAGGAGACGCCTATCTAAATTTTGCAATTTTATTTTTACATGTTTATTTTTGGCTAGCATCCACTTTAAAATGCCATTGTCAAGAAGGCTCAGGGGTTGGGTGGGCTACTGATACCGACCCCTGTTTGAGTAAGTAGCACGGAATGAGCCTCTAAGAGAGATAGATGTGCTATTTTCAAGCAAGATAATAGAACCAAATCTTAACAAATTGTTGAAAAGATAGCTCTGCATCCAAACTACATACGCGCGTCTATTGGAGAATTATTTTTACTACAATGTCTATCGAATTGCGGCTAAGGGACGAAGGAATATGCAGGGAGGGCCGCCATATCGATAGTCTTCTAACGCACTGAAACGTTAATAGTCATTGCCCGGCTTGCTTTTATTATTGGAAAGTACAAGCTTGAAGGATTATTTGGCAAATACTCCGGATGCTAAAGTATTTCTGGCTCCAAACTCTTCTGATCAAGAGCTCGTGGCCCGGGCGAAAGACAGGCTTACAGAAAATGGCATCCACCAGAAAAGGGTTGAGATTAACTATGACGTACAGCAGCTGAGGACGGGGGACATTTACATAAGCTATGAGCCACCAGACCTTATAGTCAGAATGGTGTACGAAAAAAAGCCTAGCGGTATGGTCAAAATGAAGAGCGTGGCTACTATCAGACTCTAAGCATCTCACTGAGCGTTTCTTTCAAACTGTCTGCGTAGTATTTGCTTTCAGTTCCATCATTCATAGATCTGAGGATTACTTGACCTGTGGCAATTTCATTTGGTGCTACAATTACCACAAAGGCCGCGCCTTGATTTGAAGCATAGTCTAGCTGCTTTCCGAGTGCCCTTCCAAGCATATCGTAATCGACTGCTATGCCGCACGTGCGCAGAGACGAAACCAGCTCTAGCGCCTTTGCCTTGAGATCCTCAGTTGCATTTGCAACATATACAAGTGGTCTTGGCCGGGGTTTCAATATACCATGCCTCTGGAGGGCCATCACTATCCGCTCTACTCCTCCAGCAACTCCTGTGGCTCCAATATCTTTTCTTCCGAATACTTCAGTGAGTCGGTTATACCTTCCTCCGCCGACTAATGCGCCAGAATCAGTTGCTTGGTCAAATGCTTCAAAAACCACCCCAGAATAATAATCAAGTCCACGCACTATGCCAAGATTAATGCGTGCTCCTTCTACCTTCTTCGCGTTGAGCAAGTCCATCAAGCTGACTAACTGCTGCCAGCTGTCAAGTTCCTTGACGTCAGCATTGCTGGCAACTTCGTCGACATTGCCTTTTAGTTTTGAAAGATCTATCAGAGCCTGCATTTTGGCAGGCTCTATTTTGTCTTTGTATTCTGCTAGCACAGCCTGCGGCCCCTTTTTTGGTACCTTATCTACTGCTCGAAACATTTCAAGCATCGTCTCCTCGCTAGAAATGTCCATTTTTTTTCTTATGTACTGCTCAAGAAGCCGTCTGTCGTTTATCTCGATTGCTACCTTTAGGCCTAATGTTCTGAAGAAGGTGTAAACGAACTCGATTACCTCAGCATCTGATTCTTGGCTGAACGGGCCGTATAGTTCGATATCCCACTGGTGGAAGTAGCGGTAGCGCTCTGCTTGGGGCTCATCATACCTCCACACACCTGCAAACGAAGCCAGCTTGACTGGCATTTTTAGATCGCGCCTTGACTCAACATATCGCGTTAGACCGATGGTGAGGTCAAAACGAAGGGCGACATTCCTGCCTCCCTTGTCCTTGAAAGCATAGATTTCGTTTGAGATTGCAGTGCCGCTCTTTGCCTCTAATGTGGCAAGCATTTCAAGAGGAGATGGCTCGGTGAGTCGGAAGTTGAATAGCCGCGCAATTTCAAAAAATGTGTCGCGGATATAATTAATGTTAGCATAATCTTCAGAATCAAGATCCCTCATGCCACGGGGAAGCTCTAACCTTGCCACACTGTAGCCAGCGGTGAGTTAGCATTTAGATTTTGCGATATTTTAGGATAGAATAACGCAATAAATAGTCGTCACTTGTTCATGGTTATATTGGCAGGCGGCTACCGATTCCTTGATCATATGACAGATGCCATTATAGAGGCTTACGGCTCCACGTTAGAGGAAGCCTTTGAAAACGCTGCTAAGGCTCTCTGCGACACCATGATTGATTTGAAAACCGTCAGAGGGGAAAGAGAGATTAAACTTTCTGCCAAAGGTAATGACCTTTATTCGTTGCTCTTTGATTGGCTAGATAAGGTGATGCTTTTGCTGGTGGCAGATCGGATAGCAATGTCTCAATTTTCTGTCAAGATAAAACAGCATAACAGCGACTATTTGCTCGAAGGCATCACTAGAGGAGAACCTCTTGAACTGGACCGACACCACTACAAAGTGGAAATCAAAGCAGTTACATATCATGAAATGGAAATCAGGCAAGAAAAGGATATGATCACCACAAGATTCCTGCTTGACCTCTAAGGCATTCAGAGATTAAGGTAGTTTGCAGAAAGTCTGGCGAACGAGGTTGGTGAGCTCTGGCTGCAATTTCCATGCATCTGCCAAAATCTCCGGCATGAACCTCAATGAGGCATGGTAATACATTCTCCCTCGTGAACAAGCATTGGACAATTTAAACATAAAGAAGGAGAAATTGCATATCTAGCAAAGACCGCTTACATATGATATTGCAAAAGACGTCCAGCAGACAAAGAGACGATACTAGATATATAGTTCATCAAGCCCTCTATAGAAAGCCGTCAGGTTATGTGGTCTCTTTCTGATTTTTATCAGGGAGATAATATATCATTATATAGAATCAATTATTGACACTCTACTTTCGCGCTGTTAGCCGAACCACTGCTCAAGCGACTGGTTGCGGTTCGCAGTAGACCTTTGCAGTTTGTCAAGTGTGCTGCTCACTCTATCTGTTGAAAAGCTTTTTTTGACACAAAGAAAATCAAGTATGTTTTCACGATTAACCTCGCTAAATTCGATGTTGTCAATGCTTGGAACTTCAGGATCGAGAAAGATCTTGCGTATCTCCTGATAAGGCACTTGTGAAAGCAGGCTCTCGATTTTTTTAACATCTTCCAGCCTGCCATTTTCCTTAATCAATTTAATCGCAGTCTTTGGGCCGATACCAGGAAAGCCATCAGGGTTAAAATCGGTACCGATAAGTATCCCCACATCTACCAGCTGCTCATGTGTTAGGCCAGTCTCATGCAAGACCTTGTCGTGCTCAAGTATTTCAGGTTCTACATCGATGTAGGCGTTGCGGTTAGGCACCTTGCGCTTGCCACTAATTGCCAGATTGCGCACCAGCTTTTTGGCTCCAAACAATATCGAGTCATAGTCTTGGCTTCCTACTGCAAATGCCATATCATGTCTTGTAAGATATGAGGCTGCGGATTCCCCATCAGAGGGTGCCTGAATATAGGGAATGCCAAAATAGAACAGCAATTTTTTTGAATCTTCCACCATTTCAGGAGTCAGGATGGCCGTGCGTGTACTATACTTGCGTGCGTCCTCCACCCTGCCCTCCTCAATTGCAAGATGATATTTTTCTGCCGCTGCTTTTTTCAGCTGGCTTCTGCGCTCTATTTCAGCCATCTTAAGCTCATTTGCCTTGCCGTCAAAAACGTAAATAGGCCTAACATTATCCATCAGCAGGTTGGCATTCCTATAGAATAGGCCGCTTAAGTGGCTCGTTACTTCTCCCTTACTGTTCATAAGCGGCTCCCCTGTCGGTCCCCTTATAATGCTGAGAAATTGGTAAATCGTATTGAAAGCATCGATTGCAACAACCTTGCCTGCCAGCTCTGATAATTTGAGTGGCATAGGCGTCACCAGAGGCTTGAGGTCTAGGCCCATTTCTTGCTATCACACAGTACACATGATGGCACAACAAAAACTTTAGCTTTACATTAACGAATGCCAATAAATAACACATATCAGCGTTCTCGCTAATTCTGAATAGCTAAAAAGATCAATGGCATTTGATGACTTCTTGTCTTAGACCGATGGGTATCGCGTTTTAATACAACGGTGAAGACTGAAACATACTATACCAAAGGCTCCCTCTAATGATAATATGCCTTGATCCTTTGCCAAGATGATGATTGTGCTAAAATTAGCATCATTACCATCCAAAGCCTCATTGGCTCTAATGACTTAAAAAACAGCACTAAAATAGCATATTGGATAAGGGTTTTCAATAATACGAAGACTAAAGTTGGCAATCCACGGATTGCCAACACATATCATAAGCTGCTTTAATACAAAAAAATGCAGAAGGTCGTGATCAACACAACAACAGCACTTGGGCTATTGCTTATAGGTTCTAAGGGTTTGAGCTATCCATTCGACATCTTCCTTTGTCTTTGCCAAGCGTCCAATCTTTATACAGTCACGTATGTCCTTTGACTTGAGCTTTGTCCATACCGCCTCCGCTATTGCTACAGCGACATCAGCTGTGACTCCTTCACGGCCAAGGATGTGAGTACATACTTCTTGAAACGAGCCAAATGAGTATTGTTTGAAGTGGAGAATGACAAACCTAGATAAAAGCGGCGTCAGCATTCTGTCGGTGGCGTTGGTAGTTGCAAAGACCCATGTCTTTAGGTGGGTGTTACGCGTCTTTTGGAACTTGGTTTCCGCTAAGATACCCGTCTCCATCAGACTTAATAGTGCAGTCTGGTCCTTCGCGGGCATGTGTTCTATTTCGTCCACAATCAGGTACCGCGGCCTTTTATCAAACAGATAATCAATCATGCCGGACTTAGTGCTGTGACTTCCAAGTGTAAAGTAAGAGCGTTCGAGTCTCATACATTCAACCATGAAAAGCGTTTTAGCAGATGCTGGCGGACCAACGAGCAACATGTGGACAGGTTTTTCAGAAGAAAATGATAGCTGAAATAGTCTTTTTACATCGCTGTACCCTACAATACTCTCAAATAGGGGCTCCGGTTTAATGTCGGTCAGCCTTTCGGCTCGCGGCGTGACTAGGTGCTCTTCGTGAGCTCGAACTGGCAGCTTTTCTTCAGGCATGGCATACTATGTGTACAAATAATAGATTTTAGAGGTTCCTACTAAACTGTAATATCTTTTGACTGAAATTTTCTAGACTCTAGCTGGTAAACAAGCGTATAGTACCTATTGTTTCGCCAGTCAACTTGACGGTGTAAGCTGCTGCGTCGTCAGATGATATCTTTGAGAGATGGTCAAGAAATTGAGCCTTGTCCTTACCGCGCTCATAGGTACCACCGGACTCTTTCACGCAGAGCGGGAACTTTTGCATCTTGATCCCTTTTGAGGTAAGGTGTTCGATAAAGCCCCTATAGGCATCGATATTGTACCATTCCCAACCGCGCTCCTCGCTGTATGCTATCCACACATCTATTGTATTTTGAAAAAATGCCTTCTGGCGCAGCTCTTCGAGAGTCATGTGTTAAAAGTCTGCCCTGCGCATTTTGCTTCCGCAGCGTGGGCACGCTCCGCCCTTGAATCTGTGGCCGCAGGATATACAGATATAGTTAATTCCCCCACCTGCACCCAGCATACCGCCAAATCCACCTCCACCGCCACCCATTCCCATACGGGCCATCATGCGCCTGCGCATGTAATATGAAATGCCTATGAAAACTGCGATTGCTGGAATGAGCCCCCACAATCCAAGCCACATTGTAAAGAGCAGACTTATGGCAAGTGATACCATTATCCATGCCATTTGCTGACCTATCCAGTTCAATTAATTATCAATTGATATTGGAATTATTCTTTTATTAAGTTTTCCAGTGGAACTACTATAAAATCAAGATATCTTTAAAACAATGGCACGATAGAAGCATTAGTATCGCCAGAAGTAATTAACAAAAACACCATCTTTGCCTTTTTCAATTACTTTTGTAATATAATGATAATATAATGCATATTCCCTCATTCTGACCCCCTCTCAGGCTGCTGCTCTTGTATTGATGTCCCTTTATTGTTATCATTCTCTAGAATTATCGTAGCATAACAAATCAGCTGCCAAAGATCTCTGCAAATACGTTCATCGAACCTGGTTTTGGTAGGCTCT
>JBJMEE010000010.1:0-15709 GCA_045809585.1 Nitrososphaera sp.
ATAGCGTTCTGCTTGACGCTCTCGTAGCCGGGTATCAAATGCTTTCTTGCTGGCTCGATAATGGGATCGTCTATTATTCCTCTTGTTATTGTTTCCACATCCTTTAGCGCAAAGCCTGCAACTATTGTGGCTGCGCCAGAAATATTGTGAACAACGTCTTTGAGCGGCACCAATTTTGGTAGGATACTCCTTGCCAGCTCTGTCTTTTTCTTTGGCACTTTGAGCCACGGAACTGCAACAACAAGGATGAGATCCTCGGGAGGCTCTAGCCTTGTGAATAGCAGCCTGTCGCTGGCAATACGGCATATCACAAAGCCACCCAGCAAAGAAGCTGAGACGTTATCATAGTGCTTTGTGCCAGCGCTCGCGACCTCGCCTTCTGCGGCATCTTCTACAAGCCTGTTTTTATCGATATTCAAGCCATAAAGCGCGTTGAATGCCATTGCAGTAGCTGCTGCTGAAGCAGCACTGCTGCCAATGCCATAGCCAGCAGGCACACCTTTTGTGATTTCGATCTCTGTGTTATCGCTGATTTCAAAATCCTGCATCATCCTTTTTACTACAAGGCCGGCCGAGTTTGATTCAGGCATTGATGGAATCGCCTGATCGCTGTTCTTGATACTTATTCTTCTGCCGCCATCAGACGATGTCCTGCTTACCTTGACTTTGTCCTCTAGCGCATC
Organism: Nitrososphaera sp.; assembly: GCA_045809585.1. GTDB lineage: Archaea > Thermoproteota > Nitrososphaeria > Nitrososphaerales > Nitrososphaeraceae > Nitrososphaera. Next base: position 684 of record JBJMEE010000010.1, read on the forward strand.
AAGCGCAAGACCAAACACGTCATATCCGGGCCCAAGGTTTGCAGTTGAACATGGAGCAGCAGCAGTAGTATACGATTTCCTAGTCACCCTAAATGTCCTCCCCCTGGTTAAGGGTTCGAGCAAGGGCGGCAGCTAGGTTGACCATGCCACTCATCGTGATGCTAGAAACAGCTATGAGACTTTGGGCGAAGCCACCATTGCTTATGCTGCGCGCCAGATCTTTGGTTAAAAGAGAATACTCTGCATCCTTTTCACTGTTGAGGACATGTTCAAGCGCCATGCTTGAGCCCGCCCAGTCCATGATATCCTTTAATTTGTCTATGACAAGATCACGCTTGGTAAGCACGTTTATCTGAGCCATGTTCAACCGCAGCTTAACAGATAACGCAAGGAGCGATATAGACACAAAGTTGATCGGGGACGACACTAACATTCCATCGAAGGCAAATATCGTCGCCTTGTTGTCTGCATGAAGGTTTACAGCAAAATATGGACCGCTTGCTCGGAAGGCAAAGAGCTCTATCTGGCCAGGCGTGTCCACTATCAGGTAGTCCGGGTTCAGTTCATCCACCTCCTTCTGGATCTCCTCCAACTTTGTTGCAATCATGTCACTTGCCATTATAAGTGAACCATTAGGGCCAAGTCCGTAGCTCTCCATCAAAGTGGCAATGTCAACATAATTGCGGACATCAACATCTGGCTCATAAGGGAGGCTGATTGCTCCAGGATCAAGGTTGAGCGCAACCGGGTAAGCACTATTGTCCCTGTACCATTGAAGTAGTCTGGAGGTAAGGAGCGATTTTCCTGACCCTGCAGTTCCTGTGATAAATATCGCCTTCATTGCCATCAGGGAAACATGGTGGTGATGTATATCTAATTTTTATAAAGTGAGAGCGACAGTATAATGCCGTCTAGCAATATCTACATAGTTACTTGATTAAAAAATCTATTCAAAGTTTATAATATTTGTACCGGCCAGCAGAGCACTAGAGCAACGACTACTTCCACATATGAGAATCCTGGCACATACACCGCTACCCTAACTGTCACGGACGCTACAGGTCAAACTGCATCTGGCAGTACACAAGTCCGTATTGAACCAACATCAACAGCAGGTGAGCCACCAACAACTGAAGGAGAAACTACACCACCGACAACTATTGACACCTCAGGACAGTAAGCCTAATCGACTGACAGTGGGGGGCGGCGGTAAAGCCCTCTTCTTCTTTATTTTCTATTAGAATGAATAAAAAGGGGAGTAAGTGAAAAAATGATAATAAATTCACTGATCTTATCACGAAAACAGAAAGACAAGCCGTTTAGATGTTGTGAAAGCGCGAGTTTTGTATCCTCCGCCAAGATGGGTCAAGTGAATCTGTACTGAGTATCCCCTGATGCAGGACAGACATTTGGTCCCATAGCAATGCTTGGTAGCAATGGAACTATAAGTACGGCTCCAATTAATAGTACTGTTACTACTGAAGGGCAGTAATCCTTTCAACAAAAATGACTCTTTTCTTTCTCTCTTTTATTCTTCAATTCTCTTTCCAAACCTTTATCTCGCTTGCTCTTGCTTTGGAATAGAAGTAGTACAATACGTTACCAAACTGACTGAGTGCTATTACAATATGATTAATGCCAACGATGATGATGATTGCTGATGACTTCTTGCTAGGGATTGACTGACTGATTGCTGTTTTGTTCTAGTACGGGTACACGTATGATCCAATCACATCTCACAATGTATCCACTTTATAGACCTAACAAAGTAGGTTCGTATTAAAATTGTGCGCAAATAGGCTAAGGATTATACATTCCTTATTATAGTACCTACGTTGTATCAAAGCCAGAGTCATAGTAATTGAACTGGCGACTTGTTGCCATCCCTGCAAGCGTGGTACCGTTCATTATCCTCATCATGACTGCTGACGTCTCACCTCAGGATGTTCTTGCTGTAGGACTTGTACCATTTCTAGCCGCAGCTGCTGCAGCGATCATCAAAATGCTTCTGCAGGCACTGCGATTCAAGTATTTCATCAGGCATTTTCTTGGTTACGACGTTGCGTCTACGGGCAAGACTGTAGCTGCGAGGCTTGCCGGCGAATTCGTTACTCAGACCACCCCGTCTTATGTAGGGGGAGAATTCGTCAGGATTGCATGGCTGTCAAGAAATGGTGTTCCCCCAGGCAAGGCAGCTTGGGTAACGACCATGGAGATAATTGCAGATGTATTTGTAGGCGCAGTGCTGGCATTTATGGCTGGCGCGTTGGCTATTTACCGGGGCGGCAGCGTGGTTGGATTGGCCGTAATTCTAATAACGATCCCAACCTTAGCCGTCTGGTTGGGGCTTATCATTTTTTCTGCCAAACGTACTCTTCGCCTCCCATCATTTTCTCAGAAGATAGTAGAAAAGTTCCTGTCAAAAAAAAGGGCCGAGAACCTGATCAATTCATCTAACACGGCTATTGCAGACTTGTGTAATATGAGCCGGGAAATTTTCAACTCCAAAAAATCAATCGGCACATTTGCGATTGGAATAGCAATAACCGTCATTGCGTTTGTCTTTCAGGGCCTGTCATTCATGGTGCTTGCCAATGCAGTCGAACCACGAATCGGCTTATTTGAGTCCTTAATGGCCACGTCTGCGTCAACGGCGGTTTCAAACCTGCCAATAACGATAGGTGGCTCGGGGCTTGCCGAACTTGGCATTTGGGCATACATTGTTAATTTGAGTGGCATACCAAACCTTGGGGATGTGGTCAATGACTCGCAATTGAACGTGATAATTGCATGGAGGATAGCTACTTATCATGTGCCACTCATCCTTACTTGGATCGCTCTCATGAAGATCACCGTATATCGTATGCCGGCCCCGAAGATCCGGCAGCCATTCACAGGAAAAGAAGACAAAAAGCCGGAGAATGAAAGTAGCAGCTTCTCAAAATAGAGTGGGCTCTCCATAAAGAAAGAATACATGAGGTTCCTTGCAAGGTAACAGTTATCATAATTGCTTCCTGCGGCATTATGATGCAAGTTGCTTTAGATTTTACAAAACTACGCCTCATAATTTTATTATTCATTGTTGTATCAAAGGTATGTATGCAGTAAGAAATTATCCTACCTGCAAACTAATTGATGCATGTCGCGCAATTTGCATAAATTTGCAATGTGTCTCTTCTGCAAGAGCATCAACAAGCTACACATCAAGGAAATTCAGTCAATTACGACGACAAACTAAATTGGCCGGGTCTGCTGAGTGTGACTTTTCTTTGCCAGATGCCGCCAAGCAATTCGATTCACGCAGTAAATGCCAGGCCAATCCGACAACAACATTCTAAGTCGCCAGTACTACATCAAGCCTAGCAAGGAATTAACACAGTCATTATCTTATCACAATCCCTCTGCCCCACTCCCTTGGCACAGGGTTGTGGTTGTAAGTTCGCCGTCCTAAGTAAGACTTAATTTATAGTCGAGAAAAATTTTCAACCCTGAATGTTTTGAGGTGGCGATATGCCAAAAAACTAGTCTGACTTTTGTGCTTGACTCAAATACAATATTAAGATCGAAACTTGCTATAACAAAACTAGTCCCGCCTGGAAATAATAGGCTTCTTCTAGAGAGCCGATGGTATGGAAAGTTTAAGTATATGCTGCCATGTGTATTGGAAAAGTGGAATCAATATATGGTGCCAGCCCCTGAAATGATTTTATTCATCATCATCTCCTTCTCCAGAAGAAGAAAAGGATGATGAAGACGCAGCGGGCAAGTCCGATTCGACATCCATCAGTTGCAGTTCCTGCAACTCAAAACGATATATTGCTTTCATGTCAAGTCCAAACTTCGTCTTAAGGAGCTCGACTACTTTAGCGCTCAAGCTGGCCATGAACACTTTGATTTTGTACTCATACACAAAGCCCTTCATAAAATCAGATATCTTGATCGAATTGGGCACATCGAGTCCCTCAACGATTGTTCTGCCATCCGGCATTTGTTCATAGACTTGGATATCGACTTTGTAGTCACTTTCGTAAATGTCAAGGAAGTAGCCGGTCCTTGTTATTACTTCGGGCTGGCCAAACTGGGCGGATCTTATCTCATCTTCTGCCCATTTGGGAAGTGCCTCTTCCTGAGAGCTATCCTCGCTCTTTGTCACTTTTGTCCTTCCCATATATGCTAGTCTAGCGTGTATCATTGCATTTAATAGCTTTTCCAATCCAGTTGCGCTAGCACCTAAGTATGTCTACAAAATATAACCAGATGGTTATTCAATTATGACATTTCTATTTAACGCTATTGTCGCAGGCTAGTTGCTGTGACAAGCTTCAGCAGCAACTGGATGAAGGACAATAAACCGACAATGTCTGAGATGATAAAGCAGAACGTCGGCCAAGCGCAACCACTGAAACCGAGAATCGAGCTTGCCAAGAAGAAGATTCAGGGACAGAACCAAAAGCTAGAGACGATTCTGGAGAAACTACGAAGCAAAGAAAGATCTCTCTTCAACCAAACTGTTTATGCTCTTCAGAAACATGACACCCAGCAGGGTAAGATGATCTCAAACGAGATCGCACAAGTGAGAAGGACAACCAAAATGATCTCACAGCTCAAGATTGCGCTGGAACAGATACAGCTCAGGTTGGAATCCACTATCGATCTTGGAGATGTTATGGTGGCAATCGGTCCAGCAATGGGCGCACTGACAAAAGTGAGGTCAGGGATAGGAGGCGTAATGCCTGAAGTAGACAGAGAACTTGGAGAAATCAACGGTGTATTCGGCGACATCATGATGAGTGCGGGATCTCTGGGTCACACCTCTTTCGCCTTCGACGCAAGCGGTGAAGAAGTGGACAGAATACTCGCAGAAGCAGGCGCAGTGGCAGAGCAAAGGATGAGCGATAGCTTCCCCGACGTCCCAATTGGATCATACTCAAGCAGCAACATCCGGACATCCGCAGGCGAGCATCCACAGTAAGAAGTCACCAATTTTTTCTTTTTCTTTAAAAATCTCTTTTCGAATTCCGTTAAATCTTTATCTCTTGTAATAGCTAGTTTGCGAAGTGCGCTGCGTATATGATATGAATATCGTCAAATTGCTTTTGAATTTCAGACTCTTTTTTTGTATTGTTTTCGCTGCATTCTTGGTAACCTCGCTCAACGTTGCATATGCCTCTTCGCCCGCTACTGATTGAATCATAAATTTCCAAACTATGTTCTCTTCTGGCGGGCACCGGCATTTTTTCCGGTATGATAGAAATATGGGAATATTTTCCATATCGGTCAGATCTTTCCTCTAATTTTTTTATGTTTGAATATACTTCAAGAGCGCCGTCTGATAACCTATATTTACAATGGAATGGCTTCAACTGTCGGATAGTACGTTTATTCCTTTAGGCACGGTCTCCCTGAATGCAGTAGTGATGGAAAGATGCATTCTCCTCATAGGACAAAATGCCAACGACCGTGACTCCTTGCATTTTTCTCATACACATAGACATCGGTCATTAAACATGATATCGCAGTGGTTTATCATTATTATGACATGAGTGGGGCATGTTAGATGCAGTTTGGACAATACCTTGATTATACTTAATATGATATATTTTGTCGGCAGTCTATGATGCCGGTGCGGGCTGTACTGCAGCAGCGCCGGGGACTTCAATATGGATCATTATCAGGTTTTCCTCTTCTGTTTTCACTACATAGCTGGGGATGTTCACCTTACGGTTGCCTATAGAAACATGACCATGGCTTACTATCTGTCTTGCTTGATATGGTGAACTGCTGCCAGCCTTTTTCATGACTATTGTCTGAAGGCGCCTCTCTAACAGGTCTTCAACTTTTAGGTTCAATATATCATCAAGTGTCGCGCCCTCTCTTGCGAGTCCAAGCCTGTTCAAAAAGTTCAACAGCCTCCTTTCCTTTTCTGCCCTCAGTTCGGCTGAAAGTGCCAAAAGAGCTCGTGCCTGGTTCCTGATCCTTGCGACCTCAGTCTCAGCCTTCCAAAGCTCACGTTTGTTCCTAAGGCCATAAGATCCCATAACATAGAGTTCAGCGTTCAGCTGGTCTGTGGTCCAGATCATTCTGGGCCTGTGAAAGGTTTTCTTTGCTTTACGAGGATCTCCCATTTAACACCACTGTCTATTTCTTGGCTGGCTCCTTTGACGGTGGAGCCGGATTAGTTGTTCCACCAGCGGGAGCTGCTGCTGCTGGAGCAGCTGCTGCTGTTGCTGGAGCTGCTCCAGGCATCGCCTTGACTTTCTTGACCCCCACTGCTCCTCCCCTTCGGCCAGTTGTTCTAGTACACTGCCCTCTTACTCTTAATCCAAACATATGTCGATATCCACGCCAACTCATTACAAGCTTTTCGCGCTCAATATCATTTGAAGCAGCAAAATCAAGATCTGAAGTTATCTTATGATAGTTTGAGCCGTCATCCATGTTCTTCCTCCGGTTGAGATACCATTGTGGGATCCCTGCCCCAGCAGGGTTGGAGATTGCCTGCTCTATCTCACGAATATCGTTTTCAGTCAAAAAACCCACGCGCATGTTAGGATTGATGGTGAGCGACTGAGTCAACACTTGAGCAAAATTATAGCCTATACCCTTAATTTCACTAAGGGCAACTATCAATTTCTTGGTGCCTTCAATGTCCTTGCCGGCGATTCTGAGGATGTGTTTATACTCGGATGCAGACAAACTAAAATCACGAAACGATATTCCGCAATAAAAACCCTGCTGGATCCAACAGACCAAAAGTTTGCAATATTTACAATAGCTATCAAAATCCCCTGTGAGGTTCTAACAATCTTTAAATTTATGTCGACCAAGAAATCTCAATCCTATAATATGAGCCACAGAATACAGGAAACAGTTCATCACTGTTACACCTCAAAGCCAAAGTATAGTGAAATAATGTCAGGCGTTCCAGAGGATTACAAGCAAATTAGCACACTCGGAGATCTTCTCAATATATGCTACAAATATATCCCTGTTCAAGAGCAAATGCGAAGCAACCTGATTGCCAAACTGAAAAAAGGGGAACAACCATTCCCTGGCATCATCGGGTACGACGATGACGTTGTTCCTGCCATCAATAGAGCAATCCTGTCAGGTCACGATATGCTGCTCGTTGGTCAGATAGGACAAGCCAAGACCAAGATTGCAGAGGCAATAGCGCAGGACCTCCTGTCGCCAATCCCTATAGTAAGGGGTACAATAACAAGCGATATTCCCATATTAATTCCAGAAGATGAATTGATCTCACTCCTGACCGATGCTGAATCCTCTAGAACGAAGCCCGAATTCGTGGTGTCGCCAGAATGCGAGGATATCATTAGAGCGAACAAGCTTGAGACTAAAATAGAGTGGATGAGCGGCGCAGACAGGTACAAGTACATATTGTCAACGCCGGATATTTCAGTTAAGGATCTGGTTGGGCAGATAGATGCAATCAAGATAGCTAAAAAGGGAGTCGAGCTTTACAATATCGAGTCATATTCTGCAGGTCAGCTATTGCAGGCAAGACACGGCATATTGTGCATTGACGAATTGCCAGTGCTCGATCCACGCAAACAGGTGTCCCTGCTCAGTGTTCTTCAAGAGGGCAAGTTTACTACAGGGGCATATCCGATCGTGTTCAAGCCTGATGTCAGAATAATAGCAACTGCAAACCCCATAGACTATACACACTCAGGCAAGATAATCGAGCCGTTATTTGACAGGTTGAGAAGCCATATCGACACCCACTATCCTCATACAGTAGAAGACGAGATGTTGATCATTGTTCAGGAAGCAAAGATTGCAGATGCCAAGAACGTTATTTTGCCTGTATTCATGATAAAAACGATAGCAAAGATAACGCAGATGACGCGTGCGCACCACGATGTGAATCATGATAAGGGAGTCAGCGTTAGAATGTCGGTGCATTCGATGGAGTTGTTGGTGGGAGAAGCGGAACGTACACGATCCATTGCATATGGCGTTAAAGCGATCCCGCGCTTTTGTGATATCCACTGCATCCACCAGTCATCCAAATTTGAGCTTGCGGAAATGGAAGACACCCGCCAGAACAGAAACAATGTGCTTGATTCTATAATAGAGAGCGCGCTGAAGGAAGTGTCGCTTGAATACCTCCAGAAGCTCACACCAGAACAGTTGACAAAAGTCAAGAATGATTTTGCAAAGAACAAGACATTCAAGGTTTCGCAAACAATAGTTGGCGGTGGCGGCGGTAAGAGAGTTGACTTAGACTATGAGTCACAGCTCTCTAAGTTTCCTGCGCTCAAGCAGCTAGTGAACGAAACAATTGCTATATTAGAGGAAGAGCAAAAACAGTTGGTTGAGCAGGCGATGCAGCTTGGAATAAGACCAGATTATATTTCTCTAAGCGAGGATCTCAACGGGGAGTTTCAGGCATCTGTAACTGAAGTTATACTTGAAGGTCTGCGGCACACCCAGCCTCCACTCTTGGACAAAAAGGATAACAACATCTATGACCTCGCATAATGGTGTTGCCCTAGGCAGCAAGAAATTCATTTACTTTCCACTCGATAAAGAGAACCAGGAGCAAAGGCAAGGAAGCCAAGCCGAGCGTGAGCTCACTCGTAATATGCTAGACAAACTGCTCCAAGCAGTAGGAAGAGAGGCACTAAAGGAAAAGACACCCAACCTGCAGGAGCTTGAGCAGACTCTTCAGGGTGTGATGTCATCGCTTTCAAAGCAACAGGAAGGCAGCCTACAACAGGAGAGCTCAGGATCGTTGGCCGATTCAAGGAACGAGAGCGAAGACGATTCTGGCATGCCATTCATTGCGTACCTGATGCAAAAGGGCTATCTAAAGGATTCTCCCAAGTGGCTTAGCGCTAAGGGTTTTACTGCAATAGGCGGTAAGATACTCAGTGATGTAATGAAAGCTCTCAAGACCGGCGAATACGGCATGCACGAATCACAGAACCTTGGATCGGGATCACTTGTACTAGATGCTACCAAAAAGTATGAACCTGGAGATGATATTAGGTTGCTTAATGTTCCAAAGTCGCTGCTGAACACAACCCAGCGCACGGTAAAGGATGGTGGCAATCTAAAGCTGCCACTCCAAATTGATGTGGATGACTTTGAAGAATACGAGACACTACAGGATGTCCGTGTTGCAGTAGTGTACTGTATTGACCTCAGCTCCACCATGCGGTATTCATCAATGTATGGAGACATGAGCAGAATTGAGGCCGCGAAGCGTGCACTGTGGAGCCTTTATTTGCTGAATCGTAATTTCTTTCCCTCAGATTCTGTCTATATTGTAGGGTTTGGCGCGCTTGCGTCCAAGGTGGCGCCGCAGGACATACCTTATCTAAAGACATTTGAGCCTGGATCTGACTTTTTGCATTACACTAACTACCAGGCCGCGTTCAGGCTGGCAAACAAGATATTACAAAAGGATGGTGCGATTAACAAGCGCGTGGTACTTGTGACGGATGGTCATCCCAGTGCATGCTTTATAGATGACAAAAGCGAGCAAGATAAGATAGTGTCACAGAGACCTTATTCTCACTTTTATACTCCAGACCGGCAGACCCTTGACATTGTCAAACAGGATCATAGCATGAATCTTGACATTTCATCGGGGGAGCTTGTATATCTTTGCTACCGCTACAGACAAGTTGACCAGTATATTGGCGAACGTACCATTGTCGAGGCAAAAAAAGTTCACTCAAAAAACATTGACATTGATACTATAATGATCAGCGAAGATGATTCTTTGCTTGGGTATGTCAATGAAATGGAAAAGTATGTCAAGGGACGATCATACTACATTAACCCTGCGGACATTGACAAGGTCCTGTTGACAGACTACCTTAACAACAAGATGCAGAAGACGATAAGGGCGCATTAGTGGTAGTAATAATAGAAAAAATACGTGGAGAAGCTTAATATACTGACGGGAATTTGTTTTGCTTAAGCAAATACCATGCTGATTATCTTTGACGTGGAGGGTGTTCTGCTTAACGCTGAGTACCTTCCAGTTTTAGCTCAGGTCATGGGCCCAAGAAAAGAGAAAGAGATTTGGGACATTACCAATGCCGGCATCAGAGGCGAGATTAACTGGGAAGAGGGGCTCAGACGCCGAGTGCGGGCACTGAGGGGGATTAGCTACGAAGACGCTAAGAAGATAGGCGAAAGCCTGCCAATAATGCCGGGCGCAAAAGAGCTTTGCTCCGCGCTAAAGAAAGCGGAGTGGAAAATGATTGCTGTATCAGGCGGCTTTACAATAATCACAGACAGGCTAAAAGACGAGCTTGGCATCGATAGGATCTTCTCTAATGAATTGGTGTTCAGCAAGGGCAAATTGGAGGATGTCATAATGAATGTCACATCCGACAAGGCAGCTGCAATCAGGCCCACTATAAGACAATGGGACATCCGGAAGGAGGATACTGTAGTAGTGGTAGACGGTGCCAATGACTTGAAGCTATTTGCTCTGGCCGGATACACTGTAGGGTTCTGTCCCGTAGACATGGTGAGAGAAAAGGCCGATGTTTCCATTGACAAGCGCGACCTGAGCCTACTGTTGAACTTGTTAAAAAAAAATTTTGGTGAGGCCGTATTAATAAATGCAGCAAGCAGGAAGTATTAGCAACCAACTCATTTTTTAACTCCTCTACTTCAAATACTGCAGTTGTTACAGATAATCTCTATTAGAGTTTCCAATGACATTAGGCCGTACGACGATCTTAATGCAATGATCCTTGCAGCAATAAGTCATAGCCAAATAGAAATCCAGAATGACGATATCCTTGTCGTCACACACAAGATCGTATCAAAAGCAGAAGGACGCGTCGTAGACCTTGCCAGCATTAAGCCTTCGCCAAAGGCAATTAGAATGGCAGAGGAGTATGATAAGGACCCTCGCATAATGGAGCTGATATTAAATGAATCAACGCAAATTTTACGTGCAAAAAATGGCATAATTATATCAGAAACAAAACACGGCTTTGTATGTGCAAATGCTGGCGTCGACCAAAGCAATGTGGAAGGTGATACTGCCGTGCTATTGCCAGTTGCCCCTGACGAGTCTGCAAGCCGGCTACAGGACGCCGTCAAGAAAAACGTCGGTAAGGAAATAGCAGTAGTAATAACCGATACCTTTGGCCGGACATTTAGAAACGGCCAAACAAATGTCGCAATAGGCATTGCTGGAATAAATCCAATTAAGAGTTACATTGGAACGTATGACATGTATGGTCGAAAATTGAGAGTGACTGAGATTGCGGTAGCAGACGAGATAGCTTCTGCAGCCGAGCTTGTGATGGGCAAGGCCGAAGGCACGCCAGTAGCCATAGTCCGAGGCTATAACTTTGAAAAAGCCTCAATATCGTCAGTTAAGCCGCTACTGAGGGCGAAGGAAAGAGACCTTTTCCGGTAGTAACTGTAACATTTAATATATAATGGTGCTATAATTTTACCTGATTCGTTAGTATGGATGCTTCACCTACAAAGTCAATTGACGTAAGGGGGCTTTACTGTCCTGAGCCAGTCTTCCGCACAAAGATGGAAGTCGAGCGACTCAAGATAGGTGATATACTAAAGATAGTTGCAGATGATCCTGAGTCTGAGGAGGACATCTCAAGGTGGGTCAATCGTAACGGACACCAGCTGGTCTCGTTAAATAAAAATGATAAAGATCTTGAATTCTTGATAAAGAAGGCGAAGTAGGAGAAAAAAAATGACAGCTGTTGCAAGACCTGATGTTGTGGAACAAATAGGACAGACACCGCTGGTTGAGCTCAGGTCATTTTCTACGGAGAACATTAAGCTGTATGCCAAGCTAGAGTGGCACAACCCCTTTGGGTCTGTGAAGGACAGGGCTGCATACTGGATGATAAAACATGCAGAAAGGAAGGGAATCTTGAAGAAGGATAAAAGCATCATTATTGAGCCCTCATCTGGCAACACGGGTATCGCGCTTACTGGCATTGCAGCTGCACTTGGTTACAAAGTAGAAATCGTCATACCTGAAAAGGTTAGTGAGGAAACAAAGAATATCCTACGTGATCTGGGAGCGACCCTGCATGAAACGTCTGACGATTTGTGTCCCCGAGTAGGCGCTGGAACAGACCAGAGCATCGCGCTTGCAAAGGCCATTTCGAAGCCAAGGCCTGACATTTACTATATGCCAAACCAATATGATAACGACGCCAATTTCTTGTCGCATTATGAGAGCACCGGCCCTGAGATCTGGAAGCAAACAGGCGGGACCCTCACTCACTTTCTTACGGGCTGCGGAACAGGAGGTACAATAACTGGCACCGCAACGTTTCTAAAGGAAAAGAGTAAGAACATCCATGCCATTGCAATACAGGCGCAAAAGAACCATCTCCTGCAGGGATTGCGAAACTTTGAAGAATCAGCAATTCCGGAGCTTTTCAAGAGGCGCCTCAATGTCGTCGACGAGTGGATGACTGCAACTAACAAGGACTCATTCGAGGCAGTAAGGCAGCTAGTTGAAAAGGAGGCTATGCTTGTTGGCCCTTCATCAGGATCTGTTATGACCTCCATGTTGAGGGTGGCGCATAACCTTAATCATGGTATCATTGTTGGCATTTTCGCAGACGATGGCAGAAAATTCAAGAGTCTCTACACCCGAGAAAAAGTCCTAACTGAGCAGGAATATGACAGGGCTCTTAATAGTGCAAAGCATATGTCCAAAGTGGCTTACTCCTGAATTGAAGGTTCTATCACCTGAAACACACAATGCTACTAGAGCGCTATAAAAAACCTCTAGGAATGAAATAATATAATGAAGAGGTTCTCTCTGGACACAGCAAGACTATAACACTGTGGAGCTTGCAATCAAGTCATCCCTGTATGTTCTCACTGGCTAGCAATGTCATCTCCAAAATGATGATTCTGATAATGGTTTCTCAATATGCATGTATGCATGCTCAAAAAATTTGGTATGCAAGCTCTTTCTCCGTTCTCTTAATCTGGGTCATGGAAAACTGCACAGGCAAGTGCAGCAGGCAAAATGTGCTACTTGGGGCCATCAGCCCTATGGCATAATTTTACGCTCTATTAAAACACATGCAGGATTATCATTATCATTATTATTTTTTTTAGCTATGCTTTCTTTCAGAAAGCCATTTTTCTACATCAATTGCTGCCATGCAGCCAAAGCCTGCGGCTGTTACAGCCTGTCTATATCTATGATCATGAACATCTCCCGCGGCAAACACGCCTTCAACGCTGGTCCTCGTATGTTGCTTAAGGACGACATAGCCTTTATCGTCAAGCTCGAGTTGTCCGTTGAAAATTGCAGTATTGGGCTCGTGACCGATTGCTACAAAGAGTCCGCCTGTATCGATAGTTCTTTCTTTGCCTGTGTTGATGTCCTTGACTAGGACAGTTGAAATCTTGTTGTTGCCCTTGATATCTGCTACAACGTTATTCCAAATGAACTCGATCTTGGGGTTTTCAAGCGCCTTTTGCTGAAGGATCTTGCTAGCGCGCAAAGAATCGCGTCTGTGAACTACTCTGACTGATTTACCAAACTTTGTCAGAAATGTCGCTTCTTCCATCGCAGTATCGCCGCCACCCACTACAACAATGTCTTCGCCTTTGAAAAATGGTCCATCACAAGTGGCGCAATATGAGACTCCTCTGCCGCTAAATTGCTGCTCTGCAGGGATACCAAGCTTTCGAGGAGACGCGCCTGTGCATACTAATGTCGCTTCTGCAGTATAGGTCTCGGCGTGGGTTGTGATTGTAAAAGGCCTTTTCTTGAAGTCAACCTTGAGGACCTCGTCATCAACAATTACTGCGCCAAATCTTTCTGCCTGTTGACGCATGTTCATCATCAACTCGGGTCCAAATATGCCGTTTGGAAAGCCAGGATAATTTTCTACTTCACTTGTAGTCATAAGCTGGCCACCGGGCAGGGTGCCTGATATAACCAGTGTGCCTAGATTAGCTCGGGAAGTATAAATACCAGCTGTGTACCCGGCGGGTCCAGAGCCAATTATTATTACGTTGTAGTGCTTCTGATCACTAAAACTGCCTGATTGGCTGTCGGACAAAGTACAAGTGACAATTTCTACACCTCTTAATAATTCGTTCGGAAGCCCTCAAATTATGGAAGGTCCTTGCATGAAGGGAGACTGACCCAAGGCTAAAACTTAAGCTACAGTGGGCTGTATATCTAAAATCTTCAAGTCCTTGGCTGACTTATTGATAATTTATTTGCTAGATTCTTGTGATGGCCGCATAATGTTCTTTTTTCAATTGTGTGTATTAGATCCTCCTGCCAATGTGCGTTAAAGAGACTACAATCTTTGTTACTGCAGAAAGGCTCGCCGCCGGCGACAAAGAAGAATATCGCCTGCAGTGCATAATTTATGGAAGCTGCAGTAATCTTATCCTCATCGTCGTAATCGATGAACCTTCCTGAGAACTTTTTCTTCAGACTGTCCTTGTCTGCTGCCATGCCTCCAAGCTGAGCAAGGTAAAATTCTCGTGGTTTCGCTAAAGATTCGATTATGCCTGTTGTAGAAATTATGGAAGGTGTACCGCATATGATAGCACGCCCATGATAGCGCCAATCATCCTCACTAAAGGTGCACGTCAAAAGACCGGTGAATATTATGTGGATATGAGCTAGACTGATTTCTGCAATAGGTGTCATTTCTGCAAACATCTTTTGCATAACAAAACCGTCGTACATCGAAATCATTGCATTCATCCTTCTGCCTTGTTCTTGATTTGGCTTCTCTGACTGCTTTTCAAAGGGCTGCTTGATGTCTGCTATCATTGCTTGCTCTATCATCTTCTCCTCATACCTAAACGGTGGTCTGATGTCTATCTCGCAGCTTGGAAAAATCTTGTTGATCTCCTCTGCTACTACCTTGGAATCAACCGCTGGCACCGAAGCAGGCTGATTGATGTGAATAAAGCGAAGAGAATCCAATTAAGGAAAAATTTGAAAAGGTGAGAATATAAAAGATTACTTCGCCCTTAATTTGGGTGGACTTGGTATC
>JBJMEE010000011.1:0-9270 GCA_045809585.1 Nitrososphaera sp.
AGCGCGCAATTGTACTTGGAAGCCATGATTTTTTCTCTTGGACCTGTATGGAGCCTTACACCTTCATTTCGTGCAGAAAGATCGCGAACTGTCAGGCATCTGGCAGAGTTTTCCCATCTGGAGGCCGAGGCGCCATGGGTCACACTTGAAGACATCTTGAAAGTGCAGGAACAGCTTGTTTCATACGTAATTCAGAACACGATCAAGGAGAGAGCTGAGGAACTGACGTATCTAAGACGTGATATAGTTGAACTGAAGAAGATCGAGCCGCCATTTGAGCGGCTGTCTTATGAAAAGGCAATTGAAATAATTAAGTCAAAAGGGTTCACGATTACTCAAGAAAATGGTAGCAAGCGCGAGATAAAGTTCGGTGATGATCTAAATATCGATTCTGAACGGGAGCTGACTAAGAATGTGACCAAGCCGATATTTGTGGTAGGATACCCACTTGCAATCAAGCCCTTCTATGTAAAGGAAAACCCACATCATAGAGGGAGTGGGCTGGCGGCAGATATGCTAGCGCCACATGGCTTTGGCGAAATAACAAGTGGCGGCCTAAGGGAAGACAATATTGTTTCAATCACTGAGCGTATCAAGAAAGAGGGGCTCAATCCTGCCGCCTACGATTGGTATCTTGATCTCAGAAAGTATGGCTCTGTACCACATGGCGGCTTTGGGCTTGGAATCGAGCGCTTGATGCGGTGGATAACAAACACCGAAGACATCAAAGACACTTTGCCTTTTCCACGCACCATATCTCGGGTCACCCCCTGATAGATCAAACTACGAAATGAGGTCTTGGTTATCATTTCTTTTTATGAGTATTCGTTTATCGGTACTTTTTGCTGCCTTCCTTTCTCCTTGGGTTCTCAATAGTCAATTCAGCAGCTACGACAATCGAAGTTTGTTCAACTGGAATGAAAGCAATTTCTTTTCTCCCTTCTTACATTTATCTCACATTTTCATGGGATTAGGACACTACTACCGGGGTACCACTGCTATCAGGTTAAACTTTGAGCGATGGATCTGGATGCAAGACATGCAATTGAATTTGCGTTTGTAATCATGAACTTATATGAAGTGTCTATGTCTATTATGTGGGAGTGGACTGTCGAGCTCGATTATCTTTGAAGAATCAACTGGTATAACGCTGTGCTGGGAACGTCAGTTGTCTTAATAATGGGCTTTGGGTGTCTTTACCTTAAGGACGACTCCTGCAACGTGTCTCTCCAGGCTGGTGGTTTTTTTTGAGTCATGAGGCCATAGACACGCGCGCCGAACATACTATCTCCCTTGATTGTCTGAATGGAGGATTTTGTAGTACAACAATTATCGCATATTGAGATATTTCCTCTAGACAATTCTGGTCTTGCATTCGTGGGATCTGTATGAGAGACGCTATCAATAGTGTCAATTTTTACAAAGGTTTTAAACTCCATGGGATGTTAGAATCTCTACAGCACTTGCAAGACTCATTCATTGAAGCAGCAAAAAAGAGGGTATTACTTTTCGATGGTGCCATGGGAACTGAAATACAGCGCCTCAATCCTAAAACGGAGGATTTTCCAGATGGCAAAGATGGATTCAATGATGGTCTCAATTTATCGCGACCAGAGTGGATAAAGCAAATTCATCGAGGCTATCTCAAGGCAGGAGCCGATTGCATTGAGACTAACACATTTGGCTCCAATATGTTTAAGCTTGCCGAGTATGGATACGGCGACAAGACAGTTGAGTTTAACAAAAGAGCGGCAGAACTTGCAAAGGATGTATGCGATGAGTTCAAGGAGAGCAAACCGCGATATATCATCGGCTCTATGGGCCCTAGTGGATATTTACCAAGCTCAAATGACCCTGCGCTAGGAGAAACGCCTCTTGATGAGATACAAAAGGCGTTCGTCCTGCAGGCTGAAGGGCTTATTCTTGGCGGAGTCGACGCGCTCCTAATAGAGACAAGTCAGGACATACTAGAGGTCAAGTTGGCAATCGAGGCATGCCATGAGGCAATGGAAAAAGTAGCCAAAAAGGTGTCGATAATTGCCAATGTTACATTAGATCAATATGGCAAAATGCTGCTTGGAACTAACATTCAAGCAGCTTACACCACTGTAAGCGACATGAACGTCGATGCATTTGGGCTCAATTGTTCCACCGGTCCACACGAAATGGGGCCACATATAAGGTGGTTGAGTGAGCAAGATCTGCCGTTACTGGTAATGCCAAACGCTGGCATGCCACAGAACGAGGGCGGCCGCGCAATCTATAAGATGACACCAAAGGAAATAGCAGAAGCAGTTGATGATTTTGTTGACAAATATGATCGTATAAGAATGATAGGAGGATGCTGTGGGACTAATCCTGATCATATTGCAGAGCTGAGAAAGGTTCTAGATGGTCATAATAAAATGATAGTCTAGTACTTTGTTTGCTTCAACTTAGTTTTTTGCGCCTGATGGGCAATGTCTTTATAGAAGTATTCAATTCCCCTCTTCCCAAACCCTCTTACCCTTTTGATCCTACCTTGGACTGTCAGCCGGGTGATTGCAAGTCTAACATCCTGCTTGTTGCCGATCATTTGATCAAGATCCTTGCTTGTGATCTTGCCGCTCCTGTTGCTTATAATAGTGTACACCTTGTCTATGAAACCGCTAGAGCTATTACTCCTTAATTTGAACTGTTGAATCGTCGCCATAGTTCTTACTTGGATTTTTATTATAAAACAGGTAAGTCGCAATTTTCGATATAGAGCTTACTTTTCTGACCATGTGAATAGCAAATATAATGGCATAATAAATAAATAAATAAAGAGTCAATTTGGTTCCACGGATAACTTCAGCTCTGAAGGCAGTGGATCTAAGACAGGAGCCACGCCCTCTTATAATTGGAGAGCGAATCAACACCCAGGGGTCAAGGAAAGCCAAGGAGCTGGTGCTAGCAAATAATTTTGACGGGCTGACTGACCTAGCAAGAAATCAGGTAGAGGACGGGGCACATTGCCTTGATGTGTGCATCGCGACCACCGAGAGATCTGATGAAAAGGAGTTTATGGTCAAGCTGGTCAAGAGGCTTAGCCTTGAGATAGACGCGCCGCTAGTCATTGATTCAACAGACCCAAAAGTGATCGAAGCTGCAATTAGACAGATCCCCGGGAGGCCCATAATCAATTCAATAAACTTGGAAGGAAGTGGTGAGAGGTTTCATCAACTCGCGCCATTGATGGTCAAATACGGTGTGCCGGCTATAGCCCTGTGTATAGGCCCAAAGGGGATGGCAAAGACACCTCAGGAAAAACTCGAAGTGGCAGAGCTTATATATGAAATAGGCAGGAAGCAATATGGCCTAAAACCTTGGCAATTCATATTTGATGTACTTACATTCACGATTGTGACGGGAGATCCTGAGCTTGCTGATGCCGCCAAAAATACATTGGATGGTATCCGGCTTGTCAAGAAGAAATTTCCGCAGTGTTTTACTGTATTAGGCTTGAGCAATGTAAGCTTTGGTATATCGCCAAATGCAAGAAAAATAATTAATTCAATATTTTTGTATCACGCGCTGCGGGCCGGACTTGATGCTGTCATTATCAATGCACGGGACATCATTCCATATCCTGAGATCGGCGAGCAGCAGAAAAAGCTTGCTGAAGATCTGATTTTCAACAGGCATCCTAATGCTCTTGCAGAACTGATAGCACACTTTGAAGGTGCTAAGGAGGTGACAGCCAGCGGTGCAGCCAAGAGGACAGAAGTAGATCCAAGCTGGGATGCAGCCAAACGCTGCTACTTCCGGATTCTCAACAGGCTCAAAGAAGGTATAGAGGATGACGTGGTGCAAGCAATAGCTGACCGCCTCAAGGACAACAACAACCATGCTGAGGAAACTGGAAATCTTTTGCTAAAAGCGTCATCAAAAGAGGCGGCGCACGAAGCGGCGGTAGAGACGCTCAACGAAGTATTGCTTCCTGCAATGAAAGAGGTGGGCGACAAATTTGGTGCCGGCGAGCTGATCCTACCCTTTGTGCTAAAGTCAGCCGAGTGCATGAAGGCAGCCGTTGCAGAGCTGGAGAAATACTTGATCAAGCAGGAAGGAGTGAGCAAGGGTAGGCTTGTGATATGTACAGTCTATGGAGATGTGCATGATATTGGCAAGAATTTGGTAAAAACAATCCTTGTTAACAATGGCTATACAGTCTACGACCTTGGCAAGCAAGTGCCACTGCAGAAAATCTTGGAAAAGATAAACGAAGTCAATGCAGATGCGGTAGGACTATCCGCGCTACTTGTATCGACATCAAAGCAGATGCAATACTTTGTCGAGCAGGCACGGCAGAATGGTATAAATATGCCAGTACTTTGTGGTGGGGCGGCAATTAATACCAACTACATCAACAGGATCGCAAAGGAGGGCGGCATCTACTCGCCAGGTGTGTTTTACTGCAAGACAGCGTTTGACGGGCTGAAAGTAATGAACCGACTGATGTCTTCTGATCGTCAGCAGTTTGTAAGCGAGTGGCAGCAAAAGTTGGAGAAATGGGATGAGCGACAGCAGCAGGCTGTGGAGGTAGAGCAATCTCAAATTCCTCACAGCCGGATTAAGCCTGTAGAGCCTCCAATATCTCCCCCTACTAACCGACCTACTAGGCTAGAGCCATATCAGATAGACTTAACTGAAGTATGGAAATACATTAACAAAAAATCGCTGTTTGTATTGCAGTGGGGAATGAGGGGCAAAGGCGCAAGTGGACAAGACCCTGAAAGCTTGTTCAGAGACTGGACAGATAGGGTACTACGCGAAAAACTGTTTGAACCCTGCGCAGTATATGGATTCTACAAATGCCACAATTTGACACTTGGACAGGGAGGTAGTGGCAGGCTGGCAATTGATCTGCCAGACAAGAAGCAGGTCGTGTTTGAATTTCCCCGTTCTTCAAGAGAAAAGCACCTTTGCCTTGCAGATTATTTCGGCGAGAGTGATATCGTTGCGTTTCAAGCGGTAACCGTCGGCAACAAGGTCACAGAAATAATTGATCTCTGGAACAAGCAAGACAGATATGCTGATGCCTACTATTTACACGGCCTTGCAGTTGAAACAGCGGAGGCGATGGCTGAGTTGATAAATGCAAAAATTCGAATCGAACTAAAAATAGGACAAAACCGTGGCCTTCGCTACAGCTGGGGATACCCAAGTTGTCCAGATATCTCTCAACACCATCTTGTCTGGCAGGTATTAAAGCCTGAAAAATCTGGCATGACACTCACGGAATCAGGTCAAATAGTACCTGATCAGTCGACTGCCGCAATAGTAGTACACCATCCAAATGCAGAATATTTCGTACTTTGATCATTGCTGCCTTATTCTGAGTTCAAATTCTCGGACATCTGACTGGTTGCCTTCTATAAACAATAATCCCTTCACTGTGTAAACGGCTTCCTTTGCCGGTGCACCAGCAGCATTTATTACAACTTGCATCTGGCCTGTGCGCGCGTCCCTGCCATGTAGGTCTGGAAGCTGGACTGTTTGGTTTTGTATTGTGAGATATGACTGATAGCCAGAAGGCTCAATGACAATGACTACCTGTGCGTCAGTGATTGGCCGCGTCTCTAGATTCTGTACATTGAACAAGATCCTAGTAAACTCGCCAACCCTAATGTCCATTCTGTCAGGGGAAAATTCTGTGAATTTTAGGTTAGGTGCATCAGAGTTCGTCTGCCTCGGCATAGAAAAGACAACGATTGCGACAGCGATCGCAACAGCAAGAGCTGCTACAGCTATCACTTTCCAAAGCAACAATCAAAATGAAAGCGTGTGGTATAAACGCAAATCGTGTCTTTTTAATATCACTGGATTTTATAATTAAATACTAGTAGTATATTCTATAGTCCGCAGAATTCTTTCTTTTCAACATTCTGCACTTCTTTTTTGCGACGGGGGGCAGTGGAGTACTATCTTCTGTTGTTGTTGTTCTTCTAATATTATGAATCGACTACATTATCTCAATGATCGAAACAAAACAACGAGATGACAATCCTCTTAAAATTGCCTTAATAAGATTTTATACTATTACATCTTTACACGTTTCCTAAAATGTATCTAAAAAGAGGTCCTATCATGCTGGCCGCCAGTGGGGCAATAGCGCTCATCATCTTTTCTATGCTAGGATACTACAGCCTTCATTTCATAAATGTTATCCAGAATGAAGGGAAATCCATAATAGAACCACACGGCTCGATCAATATGCGACAGAACATCAACAACACCCAAGGGATAGAAATGTATGTCGTCGCTTTTGCAGAATTTGGTGGACAAGCTTCAGTCATGATAATGGATTATACAGGTAAGATCATAGTCGACAAGAACCTTCATCCGCCAATCACTATAGAGACGTTCGATGTAGAGGTACCTGGTCTATACAATCTGACGCTCTCAAATCCCACGGATAGAGCAATTGAAGTTGCAATGAGCTTCGGAGATTGGGAGCATGTTTTAGGCAGAAAGAACCTTTTCTCTGCCATGACTGTACTTATTTTCGTCTTTCTTCTTGGAATTTGCATAGCAGTGGCGATAGCAGGCGCAATAATAACAATTTTAGACAGAAGCCGGGTAAAGAGGATGAAGCAGCTTGGCGATACCAGCGACCTCATATAACAGATAATAACTCCGGTATGACATGGCTAAACTTGAAGCAAGAAACATAGGCAAACAATTTCTTGCAGTCCAACGAAATGAGGTAAAGCTAATCAGTGCCATCAAGAACATCAACCTGACAATAGAAGATGAGCAGTTTGTATGCTTTGTAGGACCGTCTGGTTGCGGTAAGACGACTCTGCTCAACATTCTGGCTGGTCTTGACAAACCTACCGAAGGAGAGATAATCCTAAACGGCCATCCTGTAACTGAAACTGGACCTGATAGAATTGTGGTATTTCAGGAAAACGCGTTATTTCCATGGCTCAAGGTGTTAGACAACGTTGAGTTTGGACTAAAGATGGCTGGCGTTCAGAAGAATAAGCGACAAGAGCGCGCAATGCATTACCTTGAAATGATGCAGCTAACCAAGTTTGCTGACGCCTACACATACCAGTTATCAGGTGGAATGAAGCAGAGGGTCGCGATAGCAAGAGCTCTTGTTATGGACCCCGAAGTGCTATTGATGGATGAGCCTTTTGCCGCTCTAGATAGCCAGACTCGAGACCTACTACTGGTAGAACTTCAGCTCATATGGGCCAGGACAAAGAAGACAATAGTGTTTATCACACACAACATACTGGAATCTGTTGTTCTGGGCAATAGAGTCATCGTGTTTACAAGAAGACCAGGCACAATTAAAGATGAGATATCTGTAAAATACAAAAGACCTCGGCTTCCAGAAGATGAGAACCTGCAACCCTATTACAGACAGGTGATCGACTCTATAAAAAGTGAAATTTCAGACAGAAAAAGTTCCAATGATAGTGAGCTTATCACTTGAGCTGCCTTAATAGCGAAAGTCCTGATGCGAAGCTATTTGGAGAGGTCAGGAGCACTCTGTCTGCCATTTTTACAGCCTGCCTTATGAAATCCACAGGGTTACTTTCATATTCTGACCAGTCAAGCCCGATCAGTGAAGCCGATTGGCGATTCTTTTCGGATGGAACCATCACCACTGCGGTGACATTGATACCATAGGGCTTGGCAAGGTCTGTTATTTCGCCCAAGTCGGAAAGTGATGAAATCGATTGAGTCACAAGTGAGTGCGGGATAACATCAAGCTTATTCCTTATTGATTGAGACGATTTGTCCTTGATCTTTGCTGGAAATGATAGATCAAGTTTGATATTCAAGTCATAGCCCTCCTTCTTAAGCATCCTGACTGCAGTGCTGGGCCGGAGGCCTGAATCACCTAACCTGTCTGCTGGTTCATCGCCCATCAAGATAAGCACGCTCTTAGCCCCGGTAAGTATTGCATCTGATACCGTCTGACATAAGGAAGGAAAATTGCGATCGCGCACCCTGATACTGCAGCTCAGACTTGCTTCTGCATCAATACAACCTTTGATGTATCTGGCTGCAGTGACGCTTGATAGGCGCGGGATGCCAAGCACTGAGTCCGTCAAGTGAAACGCCTTTACAAGGCCATAGAGCTGCGACGCGCGGTCTGCCATCTCATGGATGTTGCCCTTTAGCTGCACGAGGTCAAACTTTTCTCCCTTCACTATCTTTGGCGGGTTCAATTCATAGGCTAGCTTCATTATGTCGCTGCACAATACAATACTGAAAAACATCTCGAGGCCTTATTAAATGCGAGGTCAACAACAAGAGTATCCAGAGCATATATTGGCCCCAGCTGTATTCACAGAGCTGTTGAGGAAGGATCAAATTCTCTCGTTTCTGAGACCCGCCCTAGTCGATAGGCCATACCTGCCAGCCGATTCAGCATTTGCAAGGCCTGCTGCAGTACTTGTGATAATACACTATCACAAAGACAGGCCCCATGTGTTTCTCACAAAGCGAAGTTCAAACCTGAAGTCGCATAGGGGAGAAATATCTTTCCCGGGGGGAAGATATGTTGAAAGCGATGGCACATTGCTGGCGACCGCCTTGCGGGAAACAGCAGAAGAGGTCGGAATTGCATTTACTATTGATCAGATAATTGGTTGCCTGAGTGCCGTACGTACGATGACATCAAACCACTTTATCGTACCGTTTGTAACAATTCAGGAAATGCTGCCTCAATACAGGATTTCTGCAAGCGAAGTGGAAGCGGTGATTGACGTACCTCTTATTGAAACACTCAAAAGTATCAAACAAGACGCTGAACATTATCGCCTTGCCAAAGACGCATTCAAGTTCACCTATGGCAACAACGTGATATGGGGAGCGACTGCAAGAGTGCTGAAGCAGATGCATGATATTCTCATCCCACTCTCATGACTTCATTCATTGCATTTCGCTTACATGTACACTAATTGGTCATCATTGTCATCGTCATCATCATTTGAATGTCAGATTACATTTGTATCTTATAGGGCTAGCGGGCCCGGTGGGCTTCGATCCCACGACAACTGGCTCCGGAGGCTTGCGCTTCTTTTTAAAGTAACAGCGCCCTGTCCTGACTGGGCGACGGGCCCTGTCTGCGTGTTTAAATCTCCTCATATATGAAA
This sequence comes from Nitrososphaera sp., assembly GCA_045809585.1. Taxonomy (GTDB): domain Archaea; phylum Thermoproteota; class Nitrososphaeria; order Nitrososphaerales; family Nitrososphaeraceae; genus Nitrososphaera. Next base: position 9,141 of record JBJMEE010000011.1, read on the forward strand.
CATACCGGCCACAAATGACGGTTATTCTTTGAATAGCTTTTCGTTTGCTGCTTTATCTTATCCGGTGTGGTATACTATATAGCTGACTTTGCAATAGCTATTTTGTATATATATCCAATGCATATCAATC
>JBJMEE010000012.1:0-4968 GCA_045809585.1 Nitrososphaera sp.
CTCTTGCAACTACATTTATTACAATCTTTACCGCGGCGGGAGCGAAAATGACCAGGATCTAACAGTTATATCCCGTCTGATCCGCTGCAGGATATAGAGATGGAGCTTATCCCAGCGAATCCTGCGCCTGAATTTAAAGAAATAACAGGATGGGCGAACTCGCAGCCACTGTCAATCAAAGGTTTGAAGGGTAAGGTCGTTATCATCGATTGCTGGACATACACCTGCATTTTTTGTCTCCGAACCATACCTATGATGAGGCGCCTGCAGCAAAAATATGGAAAGTATGGACTACAGGTAGTTGAGGCTCATTCTGCTGAGTATCATTTTGCTACCGACCATGCAAACATCAAGCGCGCTCTTTCTCAATATAATATCAATGACGTTCCCGTAGCGTTTGACACTAACAACAAGACCTGGGAAGCTTATGGGAATACGTACTGGCCAAAACATGTCTTTATTGATCACAATGGATTTGTACGTTATGAACATGCAGGCTACGGTGGTATGGAGGATTTTGAAGATGTTGTTGTTGAGTTATTACAAGAGGCAGGAAACAAACCGGTTGAGGAAGAGGAGCAGAATGATCCAAAGGATGAGATTTATGACATCTATGGCATGCAGTTTTATGGAATGGCGCCCGAGATATGCGTAGGCTATTCCCGCCTCCGTCGCTTTGGCAACAACCAGACGCTCAAGCCAGAAGCTCTAAATGTCGTCGTGGATCCGGGCCCGCATGATGTTAACGTGGTATATCTGCGTGGCAGATGGATATGGCAGCGCCAGGGAGTACAATATGGAGCAGGCGGCAAGGAAAGGAGCGCAGCAGTGATAATGAAATACAACGCTGCCAAGCGAGTGCATTGCATAATGGGGACATCTGATGACAAGCCTGGCAAAATAGAAATCAAGCTTGACGGTAACCACCTGACACGAGAGCAGCTGGGGAGACACGCCAAGCTTGAGAGCGAGGTAAGCATTGCCAGCATCGAATGGTCGTTCATGTACAACCTGGTCAGAGCAGATAAACCGGAGACGCACGAAATAGAGATTATCCCGCGCTCTGATAATATTGTATTCTACACTTTCGTCTTTGGCTGAACCTTCGGATAATAACAATAATGATAGTCCCAACTCATTACCCTACACTGCATCCTGCAAAGTATTGGAAATAGCGTGCGAGTAGCAGAAAACAAATATTACAGCTGTAGACAACATTCGCCACTTAACTTTTTTATTCCTGCTCATACAGTTTATTCACCATGCAAGAAAAGCCAATCGAGCTTGCTGAAGGAGGTGCTGCGCCGGACTTCGCAATGAGGGACAGGCAAGGAAAGGAGAACAAGCTTTCCGATCTTCATGGTAAAGGAGATGTTGTAGTCTATTTCTACCCCGAAGATTTCACACCTGGTTGCACTACACAAGCAACCGAGTTTACCCGAGATTATAAAATGTTCAAGGACGCTGGCATCGAAATCGTTGGTATTTCACCTGACGATGAGGCATCACATCAAAAGTTTCGTGAAAGCATGAACATCCCTTATCCTCTTGTTGCTGATACTAAGAATGAAGTATCGAAAAACTACGGCGTTTATGGACCCAAGAGCTTCATGGGAAGAGAATACATGGGCGTCAGCAGGTCCACTTTCCTTGTTGACAAGACCGGTAGGATTGTGAAGATCTTCAAAAAAGTCAAACCCGCGGGCCACAGTAAAGAAGTGTTTCAGGCACTCAGAGGCTGAGCGGACTCCTCGAATGCTTAAGTTGTGATATGGAGTAAATATCTCTCTTGTCCAACCATCAGAAGCACAGAATATCAATCTTGTCTACTCTCTCACAACATCTCTCGTGGCTGCACGGCCTGCAATAAAAGATTGGCCCGTCGGTGTACGTTTAATAATTTCTATTGTATTTTTTTCATTACTTGGCATCTATAAAGAGCATATGCGACTGCCAGTGTCACAAGAAATACGGCGACAAGTCGATATGCGGAAAATGCATCGAGAGGCATAAGGCATCGCCCTACTATAACATTTTGAAAAAGTTTGACTAGCGCTATAGCCCAGCCGGAGGGTACTCTTATTTTCATTTGTCAAAGGAGTTAAACGACGGGTAATGCTATAGCCTTTGTAAATATGGCGATGAATCAGAAAGCATCATCTTGTACAATTGTTTTTGTTCCTGTAACATCAGCTATCGTCAATGTTCCATCGACGAAACATGACCATCAGTGGTAATCTTGCAAGATTAGGATAGCGTTTACCTCTAACAAGACATGATTGATATTCGCTGGCTGTGAGCGCGAGAAAGAAGTCATGTGAAGCCTGGTCTATATGGCGCCCGAGATGGATGTGCCTTCAAAAGAGAGCGCATCATTACTAAAATCCATGTGGTAGTCTTCTGTTTGTGACATCGAGCTTGCATCGTTTTATCATCGCAAGTGAGTATATCAGCAAAACAACTCCCCTAACAAGGATCCATTTACAGCCTAAATTTGCAGGCTGCACACCATTCAAATAAGACTTATGCATACATGAATTATGAGAGGTTTCCATATCTTGATAGCCGCGTTTATTATAGGAGGAGCGGCAAGTTTTCTATCTTTCTTGTTTTACTATCAATATTCGGCCACTCAATTACAATACAGTATTGTAAGTGAATCTAGAGATGATACTAATTCACTGCCCGTTGTTTTTGAAAATGCAACCAACCTGACAAATAATCCTCTGGATTCTGTTTACGGCCAGGTTGCAGCCTGGAATAACAATGTGTATGTGCTGTGGGAAGAATCGATGCCCTCTGACTACAGAAACTATGATATTTTTATAAAAAATAGCGTTGATAACGGGAGTACCTTTGGGTCGCCTGTCAACTTGAGCAACAATTCCGGCTTTTCAGAGCATCCTCAGATTGCAGCTTATAACAATAACGTATACGCAATATGGGCCGATGACACCTCAGGCAACAGGGAAGTGCTTTTCATAAGGAGCCAAGATAACGGAAGCAGTTTTGGCACTATCAAAAATCTTAGCAACAGTACATCTGACTCATTTAACCAAGAAATAGCAGTTTTTGGAGATCATGTTTATGTGATCTGGTTGGACCAGGCTGAAGGTGATGACGCAAAAATCTTGTTAAAGGCAAGCGATGACGGGGGGGCTACATTTGGCAAGACGGTAAACGTTAGCAGTAACGCCAACGACGAAACTTTTCCAAAGATAGCAGCATACAAAGACAGCGTATACATAGCTTGGAATATGGCAGATGGTGAACTCGATAGAAAGGATAATGAAGGCTTGTTCTTCGTAAGTAGTTTAGATGCTGGAAGTACTTTTGATAATATGACAAAACTTAACCCCAAGAATGATTCTGGCGAGGCGCAAGTTGCGGCCTTTAATGACGCTGTTTATGTGGTGTCAGGAGGACTTGATTCAGTGAGCGTAGATGGCCCGATATTCATGAAGAGCAATGACGGAGGAAAAAGCTTTTCAGAGCCTGAAACGATTGACCAAAATGGCACATTCTTGAATCCAACAAATGTAGAAGTCGGTGCTTATGATGAAGAGTTTTCATACGTAGCAGCTCAGGTCTCTGTTTCAGGCAACGAGGAGATCTTTCTGCTAGAGATGACCGGTAACAATTTAACGCGATTAATCAATCTGAGCAATAATGCCAAAATCTCTGAATGCCCTTCTATAGCTATGGCAGGCAATAACATCTATGTCGTCTGGGAAGACATGACTCCTGGGAATCATGATATACTATATGCAAAAGGCATTAGAGCCTAGCAATCATACCAAACTCCTTTTAATCATGATGGATAGGATAAATGTGAACAAAGAATGTCTGAAGGAACTCCAGAATCCTCATCAGAACATAATGAAGAATCGATGTCTAAAAAAGCCAGAGAAACTGGGCTGACATTGAAGGAATTGGTCAATTCGATAGGGAAGAAAAGCAAAGCTGTTGCTCAACAGAAATCAAGTCAGCTAAAAGAGGCTGCCAAAGATGATGAAATCAACGCAAAAGATGCAGCGGACATTCAGATGCTTGGAAGCCATATAGAAAGCATAATCACTATCTTTGAAGATACAATGGACAAAATAACGCAGCATCCATCTTATGACGAGCAGCATGGAATGCTTGTTGGATTCAAAAAGGTCCTGGAGGAAGAAGTCAACCTCATTAATGCGAATCTAAATATGGCCAAACGTCTCAAGCGTCTGGAGCCTTCGCAAAATGCTGAAACTCTAGAGGAAAGGATTGAGGAAAGAAAAAGAACAAATGCTATTGATGCTGAATTGATCACTCCTCCATTATCCGACAGAGATGAAGCCAATACAATGGCTGAAATGGTGGAAGGGGATAAGGATAAAATTTAGTCTGATAGCCTGGCCGCCTTTTTTTTGCAACAGTATGCAGCAAGAATTGTAAAAATCTGGCAACTATGATTAAGAGACGATCATGAAGAAGCAGCAGGTAGTAGGTTGGCCACGGACATTCAGAGGAGCAATGCTCTAGGTATCATACTTCTCTCAAAATTTTTTATGGCAGTAGTGGTTATGGCTTTGCCTTATGGACCTGTCGATTGGAATTCTTTACTCTGCTATTAATTTATGTTAGAGAATTAGCTCGTAACATTCATTTTTCTTTTTGCTTGACTCAATTTCATATACCTGGCAACTGTGAAGAAGAAATTTTCAGAGGCTTAACGACAAGAACGATACCATCCAATTCCATGCTGCCTATGCGCAAGAGCACAACTGCTCTTCACCGTGAGAATGACATGAATATATCTTTTAAAGTATCAGTAAAAGTAGGGCTTTGTCTTCAAAAGTCCAAAGGGTATAGGTAGATAATTGGAGTCCTTTCAGCGAAAACCATCTTGAGCCAAAAGATACCTCATTTTTCGTCATCCTCTGAATGATAGTACAAGAGGGATAACCGGAGGAGATGGGGCCAAAAGCG
>JBJMEE010000013.1:0-6513 GCA_045809585.1 Nitrososphaera sp.
TAAGAAGAGCGATAGCTTTTGATCGTAATTCAGAACCACGTTAAGAGACATATAGGTAGACTCAAAAAAAACATGTACCTAATCATATAACTCTGGAGGAAAATTAAGTCCACAAGTCTGCACCCAGCATACGCGCAATGCCCAAACAGAGCTGTTTTGTAGCTCTTATCTGGCCAAAATCAATATTGAGACATGGTTTTTAATTCCTCATGCTGCGCGGACCGAGACTTTTCGAACAAAGCGAGTCTGAAGGATTATGCAGCGGTCCAATCAGCATGAAGACAATATATAATCGAGCATCAAAGGATAATAATTAACCGGCGGGCAAAAAGGTTGAAGTTTGAACCTACCGTCAGCGGACGGGAAAAATGCGATTTCTGCATGCATAGCAGCGACTGTTTGTCATTTAGTATTCATTATCACAATTTAGCACGGTACCTTTTTATCACGCTTGCTTTTGCAGGACTTCTTTCCACAGGGTGGTTTGGAATACCTCTTATCCCGCAGTACCTTATCAATAATGAAGTAAACATATTGGCCGGCATTTTCACGTTATTCAGCTTTCTTGGCACCATTTGGGGGGTGATGGCCTACCGAGAATTTACGAACTCTATCGAGACGGTCATAGAGGCAAGGATAGCCGCCCGCAGATTAGACCCCATGATAGGCGAATATGAATACAAATCCTATAATCCAGTCACAAAGGACTACGAACCAGGCTTTTTCCCTTCTGGTCCGGTTGATTTCTGGGACAAAGAGACACAGGTGCCTTCGTGGATGGATAAGGGCAAGTACTGGCACATCTTTTTGAGCCTCAAAGGCGGAAGTAGAGAGATCAAACTCAAGGTGGTGAAGGATAGCGACTTGCCCTTTCATAGCGGTCCAAGAAATGCGGCCGTAACTTCAAGAAAGTCTACAGGCGAAGAAAAGAGATCGCGCCGCCAAGTCTACATCGTCAAGATCCCGCAGTGGGTCGTAATGAACACAGAGCGCAAGCGGTTTACCGACGTCACTGTCGATGAACAGTTGCACGAGCTTGTAGCCGATCTCAATAAGAAGATTGTAGCGGCATCAGATGAGGTAGCCGAGTGGGAGAGGCAGAGGATTAGATACCCTTGGAGAGGGATGACCTTTGGCATATACATAAACAAGAGCCTGCCGCTGAGGATCGTTTACCGTCAGGTTGTAAGAGTCTTTCCCGGAGCAAAAAAGCGCACCATCGATGAGACAAATGCCAATCTTGCAAACGCTAAGGACGAACAGATCATAATCTCGCTGATTGAGCTTGCGTCGGAAAAAGGCATAGCTGAAAGCAGAATCTACATGCTGCGGATTCTGTTAAGGTTTCTCAAGAATGCATACACCCGGCTTGGGCTTGGCGAAGGAGCAAGCGACTATCACAGTTTTCACCATTCCCTTGAAGTCGCGTACATGGCTCTCCAAATGATTCCAAAGGAGTTTCAAGAGGTTAGCTTTGGATCAACAGATTACGAGCTTACACTTGTCGCAGCGCTTCTCCATGATTATGATCCCGTACAACCTCATGTCTCCAGTGGCAACGGACCTAAAGGCCCAAGTGTGAACAGGACGATGCAAGAGCTTTCAAAGAATAGAATTCTTGATGCTTACTTTACAATGGACAAGGACGAATTTGAAAATTACTTCCGGGAATTCAAATCGGCTCTATCACCACCTACGGAGTTTGTCACGACGCACCCCGAATATGTCAAGACAGATTGGAGCCCTGTTGAAAGTCTAATAGTTGAATCACTCATCTGGAGGACAGATTTTCCATTCTTCAAGCAAGAGCTAGCTCAGGAAATGTTTGCGCAAAGACTCGACGAACTTGCCAGCAGAGGCGAGAACACAAAAAAGGTAAAATTACTTGCGGAGATTCTCTGGCTTGCCGACCTTGCTGTGACGTATATGGGCTCGGACCCTGTCAGGGCGTGGGATAGGGTTACAAACCTTTACGATGAGCTTAATCTGCCCAAACTCGAAGCTGTGCCAAGGACTGATGCGTTCTTTACTGATTTTTCAGAGAATGAAACCTTTAAGCAGATAATCACTATGAAGCACTTTCCATACATATTCCGTCAGCGGTGGGGCCTCATATACCAGTTCTTCCATGAAGGCAACCCATCGACACAGCTTAACAGGACGATAACCACTGCAAGAAGAATGTACGCCAAAGTCAACATAGAAGTAGGTTTGAGGCAGGGCGAAATGCTGCAAGCAATGGCCGTGGACAATTATTTTGAGTATTTCATAGGCATAGGGAAAGATCAAAATGAGGTCTTCAAGGCAAAGTCTAGGCTTGCGGAGTTGGATCCGCAAAATGCCTCTGTATTCTGGGGGGACACTGAAAAATTGCTCCCTGCAATATCTGACAGGTCGATAGACAATTTTTTTATAGTGTTGCCGGAGCACTATGCACAGATAACGGCAATAGAAGGCAAAAGCTCGTTCCGAGCGATGCTTGCAATAATATCAAAGAAACTCGTCCACGGTGGCAGGGTCAGGATCTTGACTGACCTAGAAAAGGACAGCAAGCTATTCAAGGAGCTGGTGCTGACTGCAAACGAAGCTGGTTTTCAACCGGTTTCAAACGTAGGTAAGATGTATTTCCCAAATGATTGGCGTGATCGAGAATTCCAACCTAATAGGAAACCTCAGGTAGTTGTATTTGCAATGAAATAGACGAATGTTTTAAATTGGCGCTGCAAAGGTTCAACAACAGACGGGCTCGTAGCTCAGCATGGATAGAGCGAACGCCTCCTAAGCGTTAGGTCGAGGGTTCGAATCCCCCCGGGCCCGCTAAAAATAAAAAAACGTCCAAAAAATGGACCCATTGTTTATTGCAGTAACTTTGGACGCTTTCAATGATCGCTACCAATACTAATACAGATGCCACAGTGGGATGGATGTTACAATATGAATGGAAAACCCGAAAAAACATTTGGGAGTATTGGAAATTTATGACCCTACAGTTGTAGGAGATTACTGGTTACTTTTTTGATCGAAGAGCCTTCAGAGCGGTGCCCCATGCTCTAACTTGGTCTATCAACGTATTCAATGCTTGCTCCTGGTACGGCGCGGGTCTAAACTTTGTAAAGTTCTCAAAGTCTGTAAAAAGTGACAATGTGACTTGAGCCCGCACATCAGCAACTCGGAGTTCAGCCATAACTAGGCGCAACTGCTCTACTGAGCGAACACCGCCAGCACCACCATAGCTGACAAATCCTGCGACTTTATTGTTCCATTTCCGGTAAAGAAAGTCAATTGCGTTTTTTAGAGCTCCAGGAATACTGTGATTGTACTTCGGTGTCACAAAGATAAAAGCGTCAAAAGGTGCTTGGAAAAGAAGCAGACTTGCTTATTGTAGAGCACTTGAAACATGGCAAGCTTTAAGATTTGTTATTTGTATTTTTTTTAGATGTTCAAGGCTTCACAAAAATATCAGTACCTTCTAAATCTGAATTTTTGAATCCTTGCGGGTTAGAGTAAGATATTAGTTTACCTAACATGTGATCAGGAAACTTTGTCTAATCATTATATGACAGAGGAAAAAAGTTGTTTCTTATTATGCACCAAGCGCTCCCTAATTTTTGGGATATGCAACTGGTGGAATCGACGAGTTCCGTTTGAACCATATGCGGAAGCCGGTGGCACTGACCAGCACAATGTCGATGTCAATACAGATAATAATTCTGGCTATTGATTAAGTTATTTTAAAGTAGTATCCGATTCTGCAGCGCATAAGAAGCTTGTTGATTCATCAACACAATGTTTCAATCCATCAACAGGTTACCTCACCCAATACCTCCCTCAGACAAACCAGATCCAAAGGCAGCTCAAGCTCTCCAAGAAGGACTAGGTGGTCAGTTTGGAGAAATGCGTACAATGATGCAATACTTTTTTCAGAATATGAATTTCAGAGGAGATGCAAAGCAATATCAAGATCTTTTAAGGAGCATCGCAACAGAAGAAATGGGACATGTTGAACAAATTACAAATACTATCAATATGCTGCTTGAAGGTGCATCTAAGACAAGTCAACAACCAAATGATTTGCCTTTATCAGTTGCATTGGATTCACCTAACATACACCACTTTCTCGTTGCAGCTCAAAGTGCAAGGCCTGTAGACGCTGCGGGAAATCCTTGGTCAGCCAGCTATGTATATGATAGCGGCAACCTCGTGCTAAATATGATATACAATCTTATGCTTGAGGCCACAGGAAGACTGCAAAAATGCAGATTGTATGAAATGAGTAACGATAAAGCATTCAGATCTACTGTGTCTTACCTAATAGTGCGAGATTTATCACATGAAAAGGTATTTGCAAAGGCACTTGAGACTTTGGGTGTCAACTGGGGCAAAGCATTACCGATTCCTAGGATTGATACCTCGGGGATGCCGGAGGTTAGAGATTTAGAAAGCAAGAATTTGCATAACCAGATGTGGACTTTTACAAACAAAGGTGAAGCCAGTGAAATCGGCACGATATTCAAAGGAGATTCACCTTTTGACGACGGTGGCAAACTAGAGCTAATTGAAGGATTTCCTGAAGGGGCCAATATTCCATTCTTCCCTGAAAACCCGCAAGAATTTGCTCCAGGACTGGACAGTGAGTTGAAGAAGCTAGCAATGCATTCAAGATGAAAGGAAACAGATAGAGACAGATTAGCGCTTGCAGGTAATAACTATCATATCCCTTAATGACCTTCCATTACTACTAAAGGAGAAACAACAGTAGTAACCAGTAAGAACTCAGATCAATACTGCTATAACAACAACAAGAGCGATTGACATTACCCCTCATTGAAGGTCAAGCAATAGACTTATCAAAGAATGGACAGACTACGCATATCTCACATATTTCTTCCTTTTAAAGACATCATATGGAGGCCATTTACGGCTTTTTTTACTTAATTGGAACTATCAGTCTACAATGCATGGCCTGGACGCATTAATCCATAAAACCTAGAATGTGGGCACTAAATCCAAGTTGAGCTTGCTGAGCAATACTCCCAAGGCAAGCCTTTATGCAGGGCTATACTGCTTGCGGCAACCAGCGTAGTCATCCGTATCATTATTGACTATTACTGAGGTAACACGAAATAACAAACATGCTGTCTTCAGAGCGTATAATTTTTGCAATTGTCTTTAAGATATTTATTTATTGGCAAGATGCTAAAGCCGTTAGGTCTTAGTAACTACTAAATCCGATAGAGGTCTTAATTCTAGAGGTGTCGTAATTTGTTACTACTACTTCATTAATTGAGCCCCTCTTACTTCCTACGGAATTAATCATCCTTTTTGCCCTTACTATGACAATATTCTTCTCATAATCTCCATAAAGTTCTCTTGTTAATGCATGGTCGCTATTACTAAGCATAACAAAACATCCTCTTAAATCGAGTATTCTGAATATTTCAGATAGGCACTTCTGTTCCTTCCCAGAAAAACTGCCCTTAGAATATTGAGTAAAACTCGAGGTTTTCGATAGTGGAATATAAGGAGGGTCGAAATAAATAAAGTCATCTTTTTCCGCAAAGTCAAGGACTTTTTCAAAGGTCATGACTCGTAGATCTACACCTTGAAGTAGTTTGCTTGCTTGGTACAGGATGTTCTTATCAAAAACACAAGGATTCTCATAATTTCCCATTGGGACATTAAATTGCCCTTTTGAATTGACTCGGTAGAGACCATTAAAGCAAGTCTTGTTGAGATAGATCAACCGTGCGGCCTTACTTACGCTGTCTAATCTATCGGATTTAAAGCTCCTAACTGCATAATAGTACTCTTTTGAATGCTTCTTTCGATGGTTCGAAAGTAATTCAATGAGTTCAGACGGTTCATCCCTTACTGCAGCAAAGCAATTTATCAATTCCTCATTGGTATCGGAGAGAATCACTTTGTTAAGCTTCAGGTTGGATTTAAGATAAAAAAATACGGCTCCACTTCCAATAAAAGGTTCGTAGTAATTATTGAATGTGTGGGGAAAAAGATTCTTGAATTGTTCAATTAATTGTAATTTTCCTCCAGCCCACTTGAGGAATAAAGGTAGTAACAGAGGTTCCTTTGCAGGATGATGCATAATGTGTTTAAACGATGTACTAATTAAAAAATGAGCATGATTCTCTTAATTTATTTTGATCCTTTGATGATTCTGAAAAAGAGGAGCAGCAGCATCTAGGCCCTTTTTCATGTCACATATATCCATTGTTGAGGGCAGGCATGCATCATGCTCTATGTACATATCACCCAATTTTAGACCTCATAAAAGTAAGCTTGGAGAAAAGATGGTCATCTGAGTGGACTATTATGGTCTGCTTAATATAGGCATCTCGGACTATTGCTAGCACGCGGTCATACCAACGTCTTTGTATTAATTGATTGTAGTACCGCGGAGAATTGGTCAATCAATCAATCCCCAATTTTCCATTCTTAGATCCTAAAAGAGGTCTGGCCTTGATCTGGCAAAAACCAAAGAATTTATCTCTACTA